>NZ_FUXM01000031.1 GCF_900167165.1 Carboxydocella sporoproducens DSM 16521
AAACCGGTGCAGTACTCCCGTCCGGGTGGAACTCCCGGGCCGAGGTCCCCTGTCGCCCTGCCCCGCGGGGGCAAAGCAAGTATTCGGAAAGGAGGCGAAAGCCTGGTCTGGGGGCCGACTTGATTGAAAATAAAAATAGTCAAGTTTTTTGAACCAGGATAAAGGATGCATAAGACAACCAAGGCCATACCCAGTATTTTTACCCTTGCCAATTTGTTACTGGGAGTTCTATCTCTTATTTATACCCAGAACAAGGAATGGCAGCTGGCAGCGATAATGATCTTAGGTGCTATGGTATTAGATGGCATGGATGGGCGGTTGGCTCGCAGGCTGGAGGCTACCTCGGCTTTCGGCAAAGAATTGGATTCTCTGTGTGACCTGGTAAGTTTTGGGGTAGCGCCGGCTTTACTGGCATACAGCAAAGTTTTATATGTTTGGTCCAGTGTTGGAATGATTATTGCCATTGTTTTTTCTCTGTGTGGAGCGATCCGGCTGGCCCGGTTTAACATTTTAAATATAACGGGATATTTTGTCGGGGTACCAATTACTGCTGCTGGCAGTCTGGTTGCCTTGTTAATCCTGGCTGGACACTATTTGCACCCCTATGTTTATCCGGTAGTGATGGTTGTTTTGTCTTTTTTAATGGTCAGTAACATTAAAGTTCCAAAATATTAGTGTTGTAAAACCCCCTTGGCGCATAGTATAAAGTAGTGATTGTTGCGAAGGGGTGAAAAATATGCGCGTGTTATTCATCCCCTTGCCGGGGTTTCTCCGAAATCTGTTGCTCAAGCTGTTTCAGTAATTGATAACAGCCTCATTGGAGGCTGTTATTTTTTTCTGAATTAGTCAGAAAATTTTTATTTATCGGCAGGAATTGGCGGTAAAACGTTGAATATAAATTTAACATGCATGGTTGTGTTGGCCTATTAGCACCACTCTTCACTTGCCGTGGTAGGGAGGTGACCTGGTTATTACCAGAAATTTCGCACATATCTGATGAAAGGAGAGTGGACGATGGAGGATGTGGTAAATATCACCGATTTAATAGCGGCCAACCGAGATTTTGCCCGGCAGGTTATGGAGGAAAGTGGCGAAAACCTGCGTCAATGTTATCAATGTGGAAAATGTTCGGCTGGCTGTCCGGTAGCGGCCGATATGGACATACGTCCAAACCGTATCATTCGGATGGTGCTATTAGGTATGAAGGATGAGGTATTGTCTTCCCGGACCATCTGGATGTGTGCTACTTGTTCCACCTGTACTACCCGTTGCCCGCGTGATGTGGATTTGGCAAAAATCATGGATACTCTGCGCATCATTGCTCAGCGAGAAGGAGTGCTGGCAGGGAGCAAGGCAGAAGCTATATTCCACAATTTGTTCCTGGATTCCATCAGCCGCTTTGGTCGAGTATATGAGCTGGGCCTGGTTATTGGTCTGAACCTTAAAACCAGGAATTTATTTAAGGATGCTGATCTGGGCTGGCCGATGATCAGCAAAGGCAAGCTGAATTTGTTGCCCCACCGCATCAAAGGTGCGAAAGAGGTGGCCCGGATTATAGCCGAGGCTAAAAGAACGGAGGGACATAGCTAATGGAATTTGCATATTATCCAGGCTGTTCCCTGCATTCAGTAGCTGCTGAATATGAACAGACTACCAGAGTTGTTTTCCAGAAGCTGGGTGCGTCCTTGACCGAAATTCCCGACTGGAACTGTTGTGGGGCCAGCTCAGCCCATAGTGTCAATCATTTAGCCGGTATAGCCGTACCGGCCCGCAATCTAGCTCTGGCAGAAGAACAGGGCAAGGATGTAGTGGCACCTTGTGCAGCCTGTTACCAGCGGTTAGTGACAGCTGATTATGAAATGCGGGAGCAACCGGAAACCAGGGCCAGGGTAGAAAAGCTCATCCAGCGCCCCTGGCAGGGCAAGGTCAAGGTATTATCCATTCTTGATGTTTTTAACCAGATAGGTCTGGAACAGATTCGCAAAGCGGCTGTTAAACCTCTGGTTGGTTTAAAGGTGGCCTGTTATTATGGCTGTTATTTGGTCAAGCCGCCCAAGATCGCCCATGTTGATGATCCGGAAAACCCAATGTTAATGGACAATATTCTGCGCACCCTGGGAGCAGAAACTGTGGACTGGCCTTTCAAAACTGAATGCTGTGGCGGTTCCCTGGTACTTACCAATACCGAAGTGGTTTTACGTCTGGGTAAGGACATTCTGGCGGCGGCTGAGGCAGCAGGGGCGAACTGTCTGGTGACACCATGCCCTCTCTGCCAGCCCAACCTGGACATGAGACAGAGCCAGATCAATAAACATTACAATACCAGTTTTAATTTACCGGTGTTCTATCTAACTGAACTGATGGCACTGGGTGTCAGCAAAAGCCAGATACCTTTACGCAAACATTTTATTGATCCTCAGCCATTGTTAGTTTCTTTCTAAAAATTAATGATCAGGAGCGATGCCTATGAAACGCACTGGAGTGTTTTTATGCCATTGCGGAACTAACATCGCCGCTGTGGTTGATGTCAGTCGAGTAGCTGAAGAAGTCAAAAAAATGCCTACTGTTGCTCATGTGGAAGAAAACAAGTATTGCTGTTCTGAGCCGGGGCAAGAGGCGATTATCAGGGCTATTAAGGAACATAAACTGGACAGAGTGGTAGTGGCGTCCTGTTCCCCGCGGATGCATGAGCAAACCTTCCAGAAGGCACTGGAAAAAGCGGGGTTAAACCCTTATTTGCTGGAAATGGCCAATGTGAGGGAACATTGTTCCTGGGTACATGCACAGGAACCGGAAAAAGCTACTGTTAAGGCGATTGATCTGGTAAGGAAAGCAGTGGCTAAGACCGTTCGTCTGCAGCCCCTGAAGGAAGATTACATAGGTATTACTAAACGGGCCCTGGTTATCGGGGGTGGAATTGCCGGTATCCAGGCAGCAATTGATATTGCTGATGCTGGCTATGAAGTTTATCTGGTAGAACGGGAAGCTACCATTGGCGGGAAGATGGCCATGCTGGATAAGACCTTTCCGACCTTAGACTGCTCTGCCTGAATAAGCACACCCAAGATGGTTGTTGCGGCGCAACATCCTAACATTAAATTATTGACTTATGCTGAAGTAGAAGAAGTAAACGGCTATATTGGCAACTTTGAAGTAAAAATCAGGCAGAAGGCCCGTTATGTTGACATGACAAAGTGTACTGGTTGTGGCCTCTGTGAAACCAAATGTCCTACCAAAGTTAGCAGTGAATATAACCTGGGACTGGGTAAAAGACCGGCAATTTATAAACCTTTCCCGCAGGCGGTCCCCAATAAGCCGGTGATAGATCCTAACAGCTGTCGCAAGCTGAAGGAAAACAAGTGTGGCGTCTGTGCCAAGGTATGTCCTACCGGGGCTATCAAGTATGACGACCAGGACCAGATCCTTACCGAAAAATTTGGTGCCATTGTCATGGCTACTGGTTTTGACCTCTTTGATTGGACTCAGACTTATGGGGAATACGGTTATGGCCAGTATCCGGATGTAATTACCGGTTTGCATTTTGAACGCCTGGCCAATGCATCCGGTCCTACTGGTGGAAAAATCAAGCGCCCCTCTGATGGCAAAGTGCCGGAAAAAGTGGTTTTTATCAAGTGTGTTGGTTCCCGGGATGATACCAAAGGTAAGTCCTATTGTTCCAGAGCCTGCTGTATGTATACAGCCAAACACGCCATGCAGGTATTGGAAAAAATACCTAATTCAGAAGCCTATGTATTTTATATGGATGTAAGGACTCCGGGGAAGGCATATGAAGAGTTTTATCAGCGAGCAGTGCAAGCAGGAGCCCAGTATCTGAGAGGTCGGGTATCGAAAATTTATCCAAAAGGTGACAAGCTGGTAGTTAGAGGGGAGGATACCCTGCTGGGCAAACAGGTAGAAGTAGAAGCAGATATGGTGGTTTTGGCCACAGCGATGGTTCCCTCGGCTGGTTCTGATAAAATTGCACAAATTGTGGGCTTTTCCACTGATAAAGATGGATTCTTTACTGAAGCCCATCCCAAGCTGCGCCCAGTAGAAACCAATACTGCCGGGGTATTTCTGGCTGGTTGCTGCCAGGGGCCCAAAGATGTTCCTGACACCGTTTCTCAGGCCAGTGCAGCTGCGGCCAAGGTTATCACTCTGCTGGCCAAAGACCAGCTGGCAACCAACCCGCGGGTATCAGAAGTCAATCCGGCCCTTTGTTCGGGTTGTATGTTGTGCCAGCCGGTTTGTCCGTATAAAGCCATTGAAGCGCGTACCATCACTGAAAGAGGCCACCATGGCATGGTTGAAAGAGTTATCGCTGCCGTTAATTCCGGACTATGCCAGGGCTGTGGGGCTTGTACTGTTGCTTGTCGTTCTGGTGCACTGAACCTGAAAGGATTCTCCAATGAACAGCTCTTGGCGGAGGTGGATGCAGCATGTCGTTAGAAAATAAGCAGGACTGGGAACCCAAAATTGTAGGTTTTGCCTGTAACTGGTGTAGCTATGCCGGTGCCGATTCAGCCGGTGTCAGCCGTTTTCAGTATCCTGCTACGATTAGAGTAGTTCGGGTACCCTGTTCTGGTCGGGTTAATCCCCAGTTTGTCATTCGAGCCTTTCAGCGCGGGGCTGACGGTGTGCTGGTAGCCGGTTGACATCCCGGTGACTGCCACTATGCTAGTGGCAATTACTTTACCCGTCGGCGCTATTTGATTATGAAAAGATTGTTAGAATACGTGGGACTGGAGCCGGGGCGGTTTAAAGCCCGCTGGATTTCCGGCTCAGAGGGGCAGAAGTGGGCTGATACCATCAAAGAAATGTCTGAACAGATCAGGGCTCTTGGTCCCAACAGGAAGATGAGGGATGACAGATGATCAAACTGGTAGAAGAGCTGCGGGCAGAAGTGGCTCGTCTGCTTGCGGATGGCGAGGTCAAACTGGTTATCGGTTATGAGAATGGCTCTGATCCTACCCGGACCACTCCGCTGTTTGTGAAGTCGGCGGATCAGGTTCAGCGTCTTACCTTTTCTCCCTTCGCCATCAATAATCTGGCTAAATATTTGCTGGATTATCAGCTTGGGGAAGGGAAAATCGGGATTATTGCCAAAGGTTGTGACTCCAGAGCCATAGTGCGCTTGTTGCAGGATAAACAGTTTCCGGCTGAGCGTTTGATGGTAATCGGAGTAAGCTGTCCTGGACAGCTGGATAGCAGAAAAGTTCTGGCTCAGATCGATCCCCTGGCTAAATTGGAGCGGGTTGAACTAAAAGGGGAAGAAGTAGTACTTGTGACCGATCGCGGCCAGTTCAGCCTTAAAAAAACTGACTACTTAATGGATAAGTGTAAGGAATGTGAAACTCCCAGGCCAGTACTTAGCCATAAATTTATCGGGCCCGAGCCTCCAGCAGGTAAAACTCCTGCCTATGAGGAAATTGCCCGATATGAGGCCATGAGTCCGGCGGAAAAGGCTGCTTTCTGGGATAAGCAATTTGAAAAATGCATCCGTTGCTATGCCTGCCGTAATGTTTGTCCGGCTTGCAACTGTCGTCAGTGTTGTTTTGATCAGGCTGAACCCAACTGGCTGGGGAAAGGGGTAAATGCATCGGAAAATCACATGTTCCAGCTGACCAGGGCAATGCATGTGGCAGGTCGTTGTGTGGACTGCGGTGAATGCGACCGGGTATGTCCTATGGATATCCCATTGCGCTTACTTAACCGTAAAGTCTTAAAAGATATTAAAGAATTGTTTAGTGTGCCCACGCCCGGGATTGATGATACTGCACCGGTTTTAGGGGCCTATCGGGCCGCTGATCCGGATGAATTCCACTAATATGAGGTGGTTGTTGATGGAAAACAGGTTTCTATCGGAAGCTAAACTGGACCAATTTCTGGCTGGGCTGGGGCAAAAGTATCAGGTAATTGCACCTGTGGAGGAAGAGGGGATAGTATTATTTAAGCCCTGGCAAAATGAACAGAAGATCACTTTGCGGGGCAGCAATTCCGTAGTTCCTCCCAAGGATTTCTTCTTTCCCCAGACCGAGACCATGTTTAAATTTAATGCCGCTGGTGATTGGGAAATTGAGCAGGCACCGGGTATTGGGCCCAGAGTAATTGTCGGCATGCGTCCCTGTGATATTATGAGCTTGAAATTGCTGGATCCGGTTTTCATCGGCGAAAAATTCAATGATGTCTATTATCGTGATAAAAGGGATAATACAGTTATTATCGGTGTCAGCTGTGAAGAGGTTAATCACAATTGCTTTTGCGCTGCCTATGGCAACTCCCCTGTTAACGGGGAAGGGGCAGATTTGCATCTGACCTGGCTGGGTGATGGTTACCTGGTCGAAGTTCTAACTGAACGGGGGCGCGAACTGGTGGACAGTCAGTCTTCCCTTTTTACAGCTGCCGGTACAGATGCCCAGTCTAAAAAGGCCGAAAAAGCTGAAAAGCTTCTGGCCAAGCAACGGCCTGTAGATGTTGCCGGTGTCAAGGAAAAGCTGGATGAGATGTTTGAGCATCCCTACTGGGAAGAGATTGCCCCTAAGTGTCTGGGCTGCGGTGCCTGTACTTATGTTTGCCCTACCTGTCATTGTTTTGATATCGTTGACCATGTTTCCCATGGTTATGAAGGGGAAAGGTTCCGCTGCTGGGATTCCTGTATGTTTGCTGATTTTACCTGCATGGCTGGGGGGCACAACCCTCGACCCACGAAAAAGGAACGGGTCAGAAACCGTTTCCTGCATAAATTGAAATACCATAATGATCGTTATAATCTGCCGGGTTGCGTGGGCTGTGGCCGATGCCTGAGTAAGTGTCCGGTTAACATGGACATTACTCGTATTATCTCCGATGTAAAGGGTGTGAAATAAAGAATGTGCAAGAGCGCAAATCCTTTGCAACCCCATATAGCCACCATAACTAAAATTATTGATGAAACACCGGATGTTAAAACCTTTCAGGTGGTTTTTGATGATCCCCAGGTTTTAGATAATTTTGGTAACTTGCCAGGTCAGGTAGCCCAGCTGTCAGTGATCGGAACCGGGGAAGCCACGATTTCCATTACCAGCTCCCCTACCAGAAAGGGATTTCTGGAATTTTCTATCAAAAAGGTGGGTCGCTTAACTTCTGTTATTCATCAGTTAGAAGAAGGATCAAAAATCGGGGTAAGGGGTCCCTATGGAAACCATTTCCCCTATGAAATGATGAAAGGGAAGGACCTGCTTTTTATCGGTGGTGGTATCGGGCTGGCGCCTTTGCGATCCCTGATTGATTTCGTACTGGCAGATGAAAACAGAAAAGACTATGGTAAAGTGGAAATTATTTATGGGGCACGGTCAAAAGCCGACCTCTGTTTTAAGTATGATCTCTTCGATCGCTGGCCTAAAGCCAAGGATTGTCAGGTCTATGTAACTATCGACCGGCCGGAAGAAGGCTGGGACGGCAAGGTGGCTTTTGTGCCGGCTTATCTGGAAGAACTTAATCCCAGTCCCCAGAACAAAATCGCAATTACTTGCGGACCTCCGATCATGATCAAATTCGTGTTACAGGCCCTGGAAAAAATGGGCTATACAGAGGACCAGATAGTAACAACCCTGGAATTAAAAATGAAATGCGGAATCGGAAAATGCGGGCGTTGTAACATCGGTCATAAATTTGTTTGTGTTGACGGACCTGTATTTACCCTGGCTCAGCTCAAACAAATGCCCAATGAGTTTTAAAAAATACCCCCTCCTCCATACAATGGAGTGAGGGGGTGCTTATTATGGCATTAGCATTTGTCAGGCAAAACAGAGCTAGCATGGGGAAAAGAAAACAAAAGAAAAAAAGCCGGGTGCTTTTCGGTCTGGTTTACTTGATTTCAGGATTAGTGCTGATCAGCGTGCACCTGTTAATGCGCCTGCAATAGAACCGACTAAAATGGCAGCTATGTTGCCTACCCAGGCAGAGATGGTCATTGCGGACCCGTAAAAAACTATACCGATGGCCAGTAAAAACAGGATGAAAAATACACTTAGCAACAAGGTATGATATAATATACGGTGTTCCACCCTATTACCGAGATACCAGCTACCAGAAAAGGCAGAACCGGCTAGAAAAAGAACTACGAAATAGTCAATATACGTTTCTGGAAGGGATGTAAACTTAAGGGCAAGAGCCAGCACGACTGTAAATATCAACAAGGAAAGAATAGAGATTATTGAGGCAACAGTGATTGCACGCCAGTTTAAAGTTTCATCCATCCTTTTCACCTCCCTGCTAAAAAATTTATGCATGGAACAGGAATATATAACTGCTTGGCAATAATGAAGGAGGTATGCCGGTGATTACCAATTATCAGCTGGGTAACAGCCTTTATTTAAATATTACCAATGCCTGTACCAATCGCTGTGATTTTTGCATTCGCAATACTACTCAGGGACCTGGGGAGAAAAGCTTATGGCTGGAAAGAGAACCTTTGGCCAGGGAAATCATTGCTGACTTGCCGGCTGATTTAAAGCAATTCGATGAGGTGGTATTTTGCGGCTATGGTGAGCCTTTAGTGCGTCTGGAGGTAGTCAAGGAAGTAGCAGCTTATCTAAGGCAACAGCAGGTGAAGTCCATCCGCATTAACACCAATGGACAGGCCAATCTTATTCACCGGCGCAATATTGTACCGGATTTGGTAGGGTTGGTAGATGTGGTTTCTATCAGCCTCAATGCGGAAAATGCGGAAAAGTATCAGGCTAAATGCCATTCTGTGTATGGTAAAGAGGCATATTCCGCTTTACTGGAGTTTGCAGCAGAATGCCGCAAACATCTTCCCAGAGTAATCTTGACGGTAGTGGATGATGGAACAGTAGATATCGGGGCCTGTCATAAAATTGCGGAAACCCTGGGTGTGGAATTGCGAATCAGACATTATTATCCCGAGTTTGCTTGAAAAAATCGCCCTGTCGGCTGGCAGGGCGATTTTGCATATTTACCTGTGAACAAGCATAGATTTTTTGGTAGGGAAAGGAGGGACAATATGTTGACCCTGGAAGAGGAAAGGGAGAACTACCTGGTTGTTTTGAGCAAAAACCCCAAGGATGTCTGGACCCTCTTGCGCCTGGGTTATGTTAGCACCAGGCTGAAAATTTATGAAGAAGCCAAGCATGCTTATGAAACTGCGTTAAAACTGGATGACAACCTTTATTTTGCCTATTATGGTCTGGGTTATATTGCCTGGCAACAACAGCAACTGGATCTCGCTAAAAACTACTGGCAAAAGGCGATCAAAATAAACCCTTATTATTTGCAGGCATTGTTTCGCCTGGGAGTAGTGGAAGCCGATTCCGGTAATTGGACGGAAGCGGTAAATTATTTTCAGAAGGTGCTGGCTATAGAAGGAGCACATATAAAGGCTTTGCTCTGGCTGGGAAAATGTTTAAATCTCCTGGGTAGATATGAGGAAGCTATTGCTCCTTTGACTCGGGTTACTGCTTTAAAACCGGAGATCGAATTTGGCTGGTATCAGCTGGCATTAGCTTATGCGGGTATAGGGGAAATCAGGGAAGCTGTCGCCAAAGTTAAAGAGGCAATCAGGCTTAATCCGCGTTTACCTCATTTATATGACAAACTGGCAAAATGGTTATGGCAATTAGGGTATGGACAGCAAGCGGAAACTGCCCATCGCCAGGCAGTAGAGCTTGCCCCTAATCTGGGCATATACTGGCGCAACTGGGGTTTGGCCCTATGGCGTACAGGACGCTGGCAGGAAGCGGAAGAGCCGTTACGAAAAGCAGTAGAGCTGGAAAAAGATAATGGTATAAACTGGTATTATCTAGGTCGGGTTTTGTATAAGGGTAAAAAAAATGCGGAAGCAAAAACAGCATTTGCAAAAGCTCTGGAATTGATGCCTTTCCATCAGGCCAGCAAAAGATATTTAAATCTCTTATCTAAAACCTAAGGCCTGATAATCTGTGGCATGGATTTGACCGGTAATTTCAACTTTTCTTGTTTTTTGCCAGTTTTTCACTGCAAGCTCGGTACTGTAACCAAAAATACCGTCAGCATTTCCTTGATAAAATCCCAGAGCAGAAAGGCGTTCCTGAACTAGGACTACATCAGCACCTTTTAAGTCCCGAAAAAGAGGTCGCCAGCTCCAGGAAGCAAAAGGATTGCCGATAATGACCACTGGTGTACCTGTTTTTACCAGTGGATATAAACGCTCAATATCCTGGTTTTTCATTCTGATACAACCGGCTGAAGCCCGCTGACCAATGGACCAGGGCTTGTTGGTGCCATGAATGCCATATTTACCCCAGGGAACATCTAATCCCAGGAACCTGCTGCCAAAACCGTTACCCCAGTTGGCAGATTTATGTATTACTTTCCAGTTGCCGATCGGGGTAGGCGAATTTTTTTTGCCTATGGCTACCGGAAATTGAACAAGGGGCTGGTTACCTTGCAGAGCTGTAATAGTACGATTATTAAGATCGATTAATAACCAGGTATTTTGGTTGGAGGCAATAGCTGGGGAAAAAGGAAAGAAAAGAAAAATTAACACATATAATATTGCTTTGCGCATTCCCATCACCCCTAATATTTTAACGCCAAAAAATTTTTTTATTCGGCAGGGATTTTACATAAAATATAGTAATTACCAATTAGGCGAGAGAAAGAGAAAAGGAGGTGAAGGAGAAATGAAAAAAGTTATGGTTAGAGCTGAGAAATGCCTGTCCTGCCATAGCTGCGAACTGGCCTGTGCTGTTGCCCATAGCCAGCAGAAAAATTTATTTCTTACTATATTGAATGGGGAAAAACCGGTTAACAGGGTACAGGTGGAAAAAACCAGCCAGGGTGCCATGCCTTTACAGTGCCGTCATTGTGATGATGCGCCCTGTTTACTGGCCTGTATGACCGGTGCTATCTACCGCGCTGGGGATGGGAGTGTACAACTAAAACGGGAACGCTGTGTCAGTTGCTGGATGTGCATTATGAGCTGTCCCTACGGAGTCATGTTGACAGAGGCTGAGGGGAAGGCAGTTAAGTGCGACCTCTGTCATGATACAGGCAAGCCAGCCTGTGTTCAGGCATGTCCTACTCAGGCTCTTGTTTATGAGGAAGGGGAAGAGTTTGCTGCTGCAATAAGAAAAAATTATGCCAAAAATTTAATCTAGAGAGGGAGGCTACAGATATGGAGAAATTTACAATAGATACCGGGGCGGAGCAAGTATTACAAAACTGGCAGGGTCCTGTAGAACATGTCTGGCAGAGGTACCAGGAACAGGAACCCCAGTGTGGCTTCGGCAGTCTAGGCTTGTGCTGCCGTCACTGCGGCCAGGGCCCTTGCCGGATTAATCCTTTTGGGAAACCAGACAAAGGAATCTGTGGAGCAGATGGCAATATTATGGTTGCCAGGAACTTGCTCAGACAGGTTACTGCCGGGGCAGCAGCTCATGTGGATCATGCCTATGAAACCCTGGAAGTTTTAGAAAAGGCCTTATCTGAAGAAGGACCATACAAGATCACTGATGCTGAAAAGCTAAAAGGGCTGGCTCACAAACTGGGGATTGCTGTTGAAGGCAAAGATATAAAAGATATTGGCAAAGAATTAGTAGCCAAAGCCAGAGAAGATTTTCAACGTTTTGGCAGTGGAGAATTGAACTGGCTGGTTGCCCATGCTCCCAAAGAAAGGGTAGCTAAATGGCGGGAACTGGGGGTAATACCCAGAAATGCTGACCGGGAAATTCGCGAAGCCTTACATCAGACCACCATGGGTATGGACGCTTCCTGGCCAAATCTTTTGCTGGCTACTGTCAAGCTGGGTCTGGTGGATGGTTATGCAGGTTTAAAACTGGGTACTGATTTGCAGGATATACTATTTGGTACACCCCAGCCTGTCTTCAGTGAAGCTAACCTTGGTGTCCTGACTGAAGAAAACGTAAATATTGTTATGCATGGACATATACCTTTACTTTCCGAGAAAATAGTAGAATGGGCCAGAAAGCTGACACCGGAAGCACAGAAAGCAGGGGCCAAAAGTATTCAAGTCAGCGGTATTTGCTGTACAGCCAATGAAATTTTGATGCGACATGGCATTCCCCTGGCAACTAATTTTCTGGCCCAGGAACTGGCAATAGCCACCGGACTCAC
Organism: Carboxydocella sporoproducens DSM 16521; assembly: GCF_900167165.1. Lineage (NCBI taxonomy): Bacteria > Bacillati > Bacillota > Clostridia > Eubacteriales > Clostridiales Family XVI. Incertae Sedis > Carboxydocella > Carboxydocella thermautotrophica. The sequence continues at coordinate 12,115 of NZ_FUXM01000031.1, forward strand.
TGATGCCATGATTGTGGATGTGCAATGTATTATGCCATCTCTGGCTTCCCTGGCCAGATGCTACCATACAGTCCTCATTACTACCAACCCCATCGTCAAAATGGATGGCGCAACCCACCTGGAATGGTCCTATCAGCAAGCTGATGAAATGGCCAGAAAAGCAGTAGAATTGGCTATTGCAGCTTATAGCAAGCGAGATCCTGCCAAAATCAATGCCACCCGAGAAAAGACTACCCTCATGGTTGGTTTCAGTGTAGAAACTATTATTTCAATCCTCAGCAAAATAGATGCTCAAGAACCCTTAAAGCCCCTGGTTCAGGAGATTAGCAATGGCGATATCCAGGGGGTAGTGGCAACTGTTGGTTGCAATAATGTCAAGATTACCCATGATTACCTGCACGTAAATTTAGTCAAAGAATTAATCAGCAAAGATGTACTGGTTGTGACAACGGGCTGTTCAGCTAATGCCCTGGCCAAAGCTGGTTTGCTCAATAGTGAAGCTACGGAAAAGTGGGCTGGGCCGGGCTTGAAGAAGATCCTGTCTCTCCTGGGTCAGGTAGCCGGTCTGGATAAACCCTTGCCGCCAGTCTGGCACATGGGCTCCTGTGTAGATAATTCCCGGATTGGTGATGTGCTGACAGCTCTGGCAGAATACCTGGGCGTGACTGTTCAGCAATTGCCTGTTGCCGCTTCGGCGCCGGAACATCAGCATGAAAAGGCCCTGGCTATCGGTACCTGGGCTGTAGCCATGGGATGTCTGGTTCACTTAGGAGTAATGCCTCCGATATTAGGGGGGCAGGAAGTCACTGCTTTCCTAACCAGTGGCGCAGAAGAGGTTCTCGGAGGCAAGTTTTTCGTAGAATCCGACCCTGTAAAAGCTGCAACGGTTATTTATGAACATATTCAGGCCAAACGCAAGGGACTGGGCTTATAGGAGGCAGTGACAATGGCCTGTTTACAGCGAGAGATCGTTATTGTCGGCAACAGCATTGCCGGGATTACTGCTGCCCAGGAATTGAGGAGGCTTGTTCCCTGGCGGAAAATCACTATCTTGACTGCTGAGGCAGAGGGCGGATTTTATAGTAAACCGCTATTAACCTACTTTCTGGCTCAGAAAATTCAGTCTGAACAAATCTATATTAAAACGGCTGCGGCCATAAAGGAACAGGGGATTGAACAAATTACCGATTATAAAGTACAGGCTATTGATGTTAACCGGCGACTGATAGTTGATAAACAAGGAAAGGAAATCCAGTATCAAAAGCTATTGATTGCCAGTGGGGCTGACCCTGTGGCTATTGACTTGCCTGGCGTCGAACTCAAAGGTGTTACCCCATTACGTACATTGGAACATCTACAAATCATCAAAGCTAGATTACAGCAAACCCAGAAATGCGCTATCATTGGCGGGGGATTGGTGGGCCTTAAAACTGCCTGGGCTTTGCGGGAACTGGACAAACAGGTAAGCATGATTATTTCCTCCAGTTATCCTTTTTCCCAGGGCCTGGATAAAAGAGCAGGTGAAATCCTGGCAGCTCATTTGATTGAACACGGGATAGAGCTAATTTTCGGGGACAACCCGGTCGCCTTCACTGGCAGTCCAGAACAGGGCCTAACCGCTCTGCAGACGGCCAGGGGCAGAACATTGCCAGCAGGACTTGCGGTTATCGGTAAGGGAGTTAACCCCAATAGCGATTTCCTTGGCCGGGAAAAAGGCATACCGGTTAACCAATTTCAGGAAACAGAGTACGAAAATATCTATGCTGCCGGGGATGTGACCCTGGCCAAAGAAAAAGTTACCGGGAAACTGCGTAACCTGGCCCTTTGGCCGGTAGCAGCCAGACAGGGTTTAATTGCTGCCAGAAATATGGCCGGGTATAAAACAGCCTGGGATGATTATCAACCGGGCAATTCTGCTCATTTTGGCAGTTTGCGGCTGATTACCGGCGGACTTTCACCTTTGACTCCAGCTGAGGCTGAGGTGGAGGTTATAAAAGATAGGGGGAAAGAATACCAGAAGCTTGTTTTCCTTGAAGGAACCCTGGCCGGATTTATTTTGCTTGGAGCATCGGCCCGGATTGCCGGACCTCTTTCCTGGGGTCTAGGGAGTTGGAAAAAAGCGCAAGCACTGGACTGGTTCAGCAGGAAAAAAGCTGTTTTTGTCGAATAAAAAACAAAAAACAATTTGGAGCTGAGATTATGCAAATTCGCTCAAGGATTTTGGCCGGAATGATGTTGTTCCTGCTTTTAAGTGGTTGCGCTAAAGGTAGTACTATTTCCGGATATGACCAGAGCTGGCTGGCAGCTGATGCCAGAGAGGGATTGCAGGCTGCCTGGGAGAGGGATTATCGCCTCTTGAGCATTGTAGCAGGCAATATCAACCGGTTACGCAGTTCTGACCAGCCCGCCTGGATTCTCGGAAAAGCTACGGGAGCACTGGAAGCTTTTATTTATACTGAGGAACAGGAATATCAACGTTTGGATGAAAACCGTAATATTAGCGTGGAGATAAAAAAAGAGCTGGTTACTCCCGGGCTTTTAAGTCAGTTGTTGCAAACCAGAGCGGTACTAACCCACATTAAACAGGATATATTTGAACCCTGGAGCCAGAGCCTTCTGACCAATCAAGCCTTAACGGTAGAACAGGAAAAAACAATTGAGCAAACAAAAGAATTATTGCAAAAACTTACTGATATATATGAAAAACTGGCAGATGAATGGGAAAAAATGAATGGTAGCCAGAGACAGGAATTAGTACAGGAGTTAGGGCAGGTACAGGAACAACTGCAAAAATTGAGTTATCCCCGCAAGGGTTAAGATTGGCAGAGGGAGGCGATAGTGGGTGCGGGCGTTGAATTTCTATTCTTCCAATTACCATGGTCATCTGTTATGTCGCAAGAAGAATTGTACCATCAGACTGGGAGACAAGAGAGAGAAATATAGTGAAGGTGATATCGTTTGGATTACTGCCGGTAATCGCTTTGAACCCCGCAAAAAAGTTTTTACTGCTGTCCTGGACAGAGTAATTGTCAAAAAACTTTCAGAGTTAAATGAAGATGATTTAAAAGGAGAAAGTCCGGATATTCGTTCTCTGGATGATGTAATCAAGTATCTTTCTGAGATTTACAAACGTCCAGTAGAAAAGGATGAAACTGTTACAGTCATCTATTTTTCCGAAATTCTCGAGTAAGAGATAATTCCTCCGTGAAAAGGAGGAATTTTTTTCTTTGACATTTTATTCCTTCTATTATATAATAAATAATGGTTTTGTAAATCGTAATGTAATAACCGGGGAGATGCAGATTTTATGAATTTTACTGCTTTTTTATCTGAAAATCGTAATTTTCGGTTTTTATGGTTAAGTCAGCTGATATCAGCGCTGGGGGACTGGATTAGCTATGTCGCTTTAACTCTTTTTGTAATTGACAGGTATTCCAATTCCGTACAAGCCCTTGCCTGGATTACCCTTAGCAAGACCCTGGCCATTCTGTTTTTTGGGCCGCTTGGTGGGGCAATGGCTGATCAACACAACCGGAAAAAATTGATGGTCATTGCGGATTTATCCCGGTTTTTCCTTACTCTTTTGTTGCTTTTTTCCCCTCCCCTCTGGGCCTTAACATTGATAGTTTTTGCCTTAAATATTTTATCGTGCCTGTTTACCCCGGCCTATTATGCTATTATCCCTGAACTGGTTGAGGAAAAAAATCTGCTGGCTGCTAATAGCATTAATGGTGTTACGGCAAACAGTGTCTGGCTGCTGGGGACTTTAATTGGTGGTGTCATGGTTGCTGCTATCGGCTACCGATGGGCCTTTTTATTTGATGCTTTGAGTTTTCTTTTATCAGCACTTTTTCTGGCTTTCATTAACTATCGTTCGCAGAAAACGGCTCATTTTTCTTTGCTTATGCCTTTTCAGCAAACCTATCAGGGCCTGCGGGAAATAAAAAAATCACCACCGCACTTAATCATGTTTGCAGTGGTGTTTGGCTTTTTCCTGGCCGGTGGTTTTTATAATTTTGTCCAGCCCTTGATAATTCGCAAGGAACTGGGACTGGCTGAAGTTTACTACAGTTACGCTCTTGCCCTCACTGGCGGACTGATGATTTTAACCTCTTTTTTACTGGGGAAATATGGTCAGAGAGTTCCTAGACCATTACTGGTACAAATTAGTGTCCTGCTGGGCGGGATAGCTTTTATACTGCTGGGCTGGCAGATCAACTGGGCAACTGTAGTGATTGCAGCTGCTCTGGTCGGAATATCCAATTCCTTTGGCGGCCTGGGCATGCGAACATTTATGCAGGAAATAACACCTAATGAGCTCAGGGGCAAAGTTTTTGGTTTGATCGAACCAATTATCAATAGCGCCATGGCAATTGCTGCGTTTGGTGGCATGGTAGTATTGAAGGGACTGGGCTATAACTGGCCGCTAAAATTAAGCGGGATCTTCCTGATTTTAGTCTTGTTTTTGGCGATCGCATTAAATAGATATAATAATTTACAATCTGATTTAAGTCAGCAAAATATCTCTGCATAAAAGAGAAACCCCTGCATTTGCAGGGGTTTTTGACTTATTGGTGCCGAAGGCGAGACTCGAACTCGCACGTGGGGTAACCACGCCAGATTTTGAGTCTGGTGCGTCTGCCAGTTCCGCCACTTCGGCAGGATTTGGAGGCGGCGGTCGGAATCGAACCGACGCATATCGGTTTTGCAGACCGCTGCGTTACCACTTCGCCACGCCGCCATATTTAAGAAAATGGAGCGGAAGACGGGATTCGAACCCGCGACCCTCGCCTTGGCAAGGCGATGCTCTACCACTGAGCCACTTCCGCCTGCGAAAGATAGTATAAACTATCAGTAAAAAGAAGTCAAGTAGATTTAGAATTCTACATATATATGTAACACCCAGGGGGTTTTGGGAGGAAAGGAGGCGACCTCAATGGATTTTTTACAAAAACTGGAATTATATCGACAGCAGCAGGAAGCTTTGGCCTGGGAAGGCACCTTCAAAGACTATTTGCAGCTAGTCAAAGCAAGACCTTATATTGCTCAGCTTTCCCATGCCAGAATCTATAACATGATTAAAGATGCTGGCATTGAAGAGGAAAATGGGGTAAAAAAATACAAGTTTTTTGCCGAAGAAATTTTTGGTTTGGAAAAAACCCTGGAGAAGCTGGTAGAGGAATATTTTCACTCAGCAGCGCGACGCTTGGATGTGCGTAAGCGCATTTTGCTTTTAATGGGGCCTGTCTCAGGGGGAAAATCAACGATTGTAACCATGCTCAAAAAAGGCCTGGAAAAATATTCGCGCACTGATAGAGGGGCGTTATACGGGATAAAAGGTTGCCCCATGCATGAAGAGCCATTACACCTGATTCCGGAAGAACTGCGCCCGGACTTTGAGCGGGAATATGGGGTTTATATCGAAGGTAACCTCTGTCCTGTTTGCCGTTTGCGTTTACAAACGGAATTCAACGGACAGATCGAATTGATGCCGGTAGAAAGGGTAATTTTTTCCGAGGAAAACCGGATTGGCATAGGTACTTTCACACCTTCTGACCCCAAATCCCAGGATATTGCTGACCTAACAGGCTCCATTGACTTTTCTACGATTACTGAATATGGTTCTGAGTCTGATCCCCGGGCTTATCGCTTTGATGGTGAGCTGAACATTGCCAACAGAGGGATCATGGAATTCCAGGAAATGTTAAAATGTGACGAAAAATTCCTCTGGAACCTGTTGAGCCTATCACAGGAAGGAAATTTCAAGGCCGGCCGCTTTGCTTTAATTTCGGCAGATGAAGTTGTAGTAGCTCACACAAACGAAGCTGAGTATAAAGCTTTTATCAGCAATAAGAAAAATGAGGCTCTGCAGTCCCGGATTATTGTCATCAGGGTACCTTATAATCTGAAAGTTTCAGAAGAGGTCAAGATCTACGAAAAATTAATTCGCAACAGTGATATGAAACATATTCACATTGCTCCCCATGCTTTACGGGCAGCTTCTATTTTCTCTGTGCTCAGCCGCCTGAAAGAATCCAAGAAACAGGGAATGGACCTGGTCAAGAAAATGAAGCTTTATGATGGAGAAGATGTAGAGGGATTCAAGCAAAAAGATGTAACTGAACTGCTGAATGAGAATCCTGATGAAGGGATGAGCGGGGTTGATCCGCGTTATGTAATTAACCGAATTTCCAGTGCGCTGGTGACCAAGGATACAACCTGTATCAATGCTCTTGATGTACTGCGGGCTCTTAAAGATGGACTGGATCAGCATCCATCCATTACCAAGGAGGAAAAAGAGCGGTTGATCAATTTCATTGCCATTGCCCGGCGGGAATTTGATGAGATCGCTAAAAAAGAAGTGCAAAAGGCTTTTGTCTATTCCTATGAAGAGAGTGCCAGAACCCTGTTCCAGAACTATCTTGATAATGTAGAGGCCTATTGCAATGGAGTAAAATTAAAAGATCCCATTACTGAAGAAGAACTAGATCCAGATGAGAAATTGATGCGTTCCATTGAAGAACAGATCGGGGTTTCGGAAAATGCCAAGAAAAGTTTTCGGGAGGAAATCCTGATTCGCCTTTCCAGTTATGCCCGGCGGGGAAAAACTTTTGATTACAACAGTCATGAACGCCTTAAAGAGGCTATTGAGAAAAAACTCTTTGCCGACTTGAAAGATGTAGTTAAAATTACAACCTCTACCCGTACTCCCGATGCGGAACAGCTAAAGCGTATTAACCAGGTATCCAAGCGCCTCATTGATGAACACGGGTATTGCCCGGTCTGTGCCAATGAATTGCTAAAATATGTAGGAAGCTTACTTAACCGGTAACGGGAGGGGGTAATATGACATCGATTATCTCCCGGGACGATTGGTCACTGCATCGCAAAGGGTTCCTTGATCAACAAAGACATCAGGAGAAGGTAAAGGAAGCTATAAAAAACAATCTGGCAGATATTGTTAGTGAAGAAAGCATCATTATGTCTGATGGTAAAAAGATAATTAAAGTTCCCATTCGCTCCCTGGATGAATATCGTTTCCGCTATAATTTTAACAAGCAAAAGCATGTGGGCCAGGGTAAAGGAGACAGTAAAGTCGGTGATGTTTTGGGGTCAGATGTGAAAGCCGGCAAAGGCCCGGGTAAAGGCCCGGGCGCCGGCGATCAGCCTGGGTTTGATTATTATGAAGCAGAAGTAACGGTAGATGAGCTGGCAGCATTGATTTTCGAAGATCTGGGACTACCCAATCTGGAACAAAAAACGGCACCAGAGCTGGAGAATGTGAAATATCACTTCAATGATGTCCGCAAAGTGGGTATTACGGGCAACCTGGATAAGAAAAGAACACTTCTGGAGAATTTGAAACGCAATGCATTAAAGGGAATTAAAGGAATTGGCAAAATCAGCAAAGATGACTTGCGATTTAAAACCTGGGTGGAAAAATTTGGGTATCACGCCAATGCAGTAGTCTTGGCTATGATGGATACTTCCGGGTCAATGGGGCCCTTTGAAAAATACATTGCTCGCAGTTTCTTTTTCTGGATGGTGAAGTTTTTGCGTACAAAATATAAAGCGGTAAATATAGTGTTTTTAGCCCACCACACTGAGGCTAAAGAGGTTACAGAAGACGAATTTTTTACTAAAGGCGAATCAGGGGGTACGCGCTGTTCCTCGGTGTATAAACTGGCCCTGGATATTATTGAAAAACGCTATAGTCCCCAGGATTATAATATTTATGCCTTTCATTTTTCGGATGGCGATAATCTGGCTTCAGACAATGAATTGTGTGTCAAGTTGTTACATCAGCTGGCAGAACAATGTAATATGGTTGGCTATGGAGAAATTGTCGGGCCCTATTACCGGCATAGCACTCTATATTCTGTTTTTAAGCGGATTAACCATCCTCGTTTTGTAGCTGTAACCATAAAAGATAAAACTGGTGTCTATCCAGCCCTGAAAGCTTTTTTTGGACCCCAGGCTGATATGGCACAAAAGGGGGGGTAACGGTGGCAGATAAACAGGAAATCAAAGCTCTGCAAAAAGCTATTAGCGAAATCGAAGCCATCGCCCTGGATTTTGGTCTGGATTTTTTTGATATGCGTTTTGAAATTTGTCCTGCCGATATTATCTATACTTTTGGAGCATATGGGATGCCTACCCGCTTTTCCCACTGGAGTTTTGGCAAGGCATTTCACAAGATGAAAACTTCCTACGATTACAACTTGAGCAGAATTTATGAACTGGTAATCAATTCTAACCCCTGCTATGCTTTTTTGTTAGAGGGAAACAGTTTAGTGCAAAATAAAATGGTAATAGCCCATGTCTATGCCCATTGCGATTTTTTTAAAAATAACCGCTGGTTTGCCAGAACAGATCGCCAAATGGTGGACATTATGGCTGTGCATGCTCTGCGGATTGCCGACTATGAATTTCATTATGGTTTTCGGGAAGTGGAGAAATTTCTTGATGCTGTTCTCTCTATTCAGGAGCATATTAATCCACACCAGATTAAGGAGAAAGACGGCAGGCCTGTCAAAGAAAAAAAGCCAGAGCCTGCTGGGTCCTATGCTGATCTCTGGCAACTGGATAGCAGAGAAATACAGGACCAAGAAGAGGAGGAGGAAAACAATAAGAAGCTGCCGGAAAAAGATTTGCTGAAATTCATTATGGAAAACTCATTGGATTTAACGGACTGGCAACGGGATATAATTGCTATGATTCGCAGTGAAATGTACTATTTCTGGCCCCAGTTGGAAACTAAAATCATGAATGAAGGCTGGGCTACTTTCTGGCACGTCCGGATTATGCGGGAATTGGCTCTAACCGAAGATGAGGCTATTGAATTTGCTAAACTCCATGCTGGCATCAGCCAGCCTAATCCCTATCATATCAATCCCTACCTGGTAGGCTGGCGCATCTGGGAACATCTGGATAAAAAATACGGCCGGGATGAGCTGTTTCTGATCAGGGAAGTGGATCATGATCAGTCATTTTTGCGAAATTATTTAAATGAAGAGCTGGTGGAGGAACTGGACCTTTATCTTTATCAAAAGGTGGGGCAAAACTGGCAGATAACAGAGAAAAAATGGGAACAAATCAGGGATAATCTGGTCTTTAGCTTGAATAATTGTGGATTTCCTTATATAGAAGTGGTAGATGGGGATTATAACAAACGGCATGAGCTGTATCTCTTACACAGGTATGAAGGAATTGAGCTGGATACAAAATATCTGGAAAAAACCTTGCATTATGTCAGTTTCCTCTGGGGTCGACCGGTACATCTGGAGACAGTTATCGACAATAAACGCGTTCTTTTTACCAGCGATGGTTTCAGAAGCAGCAAGCGATTATTGTGATTGCTTGACTTTTCAAACTATCTTATTTATAGTGGAAGCAGTGAAGTTGCAGGAATTCTATGGTAATGAGGAGTCAAAAAGAGATGGATAGGCGTCAATTGAAGCTGGCCCTGGTCTACCAGCTGGGACCAGCCAAAGCCATCAATTACTACTATGCTCAGGGACAAAAAATCAGCTTCCGGTTGGAGTGTGACCCTTCTACCCTGATGGAAGAACTACAACTGCAGGGGATCTGGTGGGTAACTGATGAAGATGAGGAATATCCTGCGGCTTTGCGGGAATTGCATCAGCCGCCCCTTCTTCTTTTTGGCCAGGGGGACAAGCAAGTTTTAAAGAAACCCATGATTTCCGTGATCGGCAGCAGAAAAGGTACCGAATACGGGCGACAGGTGGCAGTGCAGGTTAGTAATCAGCTGGCCGCCCGTGGCTATGTAGTGGTTTCAGGGCTGGCCTATGGCATAGACAGCTTTGCTCACCAGGGAGCTCTGCGTTCTGGTCTGACCATTGCGGTCCTGGGCAATGGGCTGGGACGCATATATCCAGCTGCAAACCGGTCCCTGGCGGAGAAAATTATAAACAGGGGCTGTTTATTGTCCGAATTCTGGCCGGGAACAGAGCCTAAACCCTGGCATTTTCCCATGCGCAACCGCATTATTGCTGGTTTAGGTCAGAAGTTGATTGTGGTTGAGGCAGCAGAAAACAGCGGTACCTTGATTACTGTAGATTACGCCCTGGAACTGGGACGGGAAGTCTGGGCGGTCCCTGGACCCATTACCAGTATATATTCTAAAGGAACCAATAACCTGATAAAACAGGGAGCCATGCCGCTTTGTGACCTGGAGGATCTGGATTTACCGCCGGTAAAGGAAAATACTGCAGATTCAGAACTCCCGACCAGAATTTTATCCTTAATTAACCGGGGCTTTACCGATGCGGTAGCTTTGGCCCGTGAACTCAATTTGAATCTGGATATAGTCATGGCGGAATTAACCAGAATGGAACTGCGTGGACAGGTTATTCGTTTTGGCAACAATTTTTGGGCGTGAGGTGTTGATTGTGGCAAAAACCCTGGTGATCGTTGAATCTCCAGCTAAAGCAAAAACTATCAACAAGTTTTTGGGCAGAGGTTTTAAAGTAGCAGCTTCCATGGGACATGTACGCGATTTGCCGAAAAGTCAGCTGGGAATAGATGTGGAAAAGGATTTTGCTCCTAAATATATCGCCATCAGGGGTAAAGGGGATTTGATCAAATCCCTCAAAGCTGAGAGCAAAAAAGTAGATCAAGTTCTGCTGGCTACTGACCCGGACCGGGAAGGGGAAGCCATTGCCTGGCACCTGGCTAACTTGTTAGAACTACCTCCTGAAGCCAGGTGTAGAATTGAATTTAATGAAATTACCAAAGCAGCCATTCAAAAGGCCGTAAAACAACCACGCCAGCTGGACTGGCATCGCATTGATGCCCAGCAGGCCCGGCGCGTACTGGACCGTCTGGTGGGTTATTCCTTGAGTCCATTTCTCTGGAAGAAGATCAAAAAAGGGCTTTCAGCCGGACGGGTGCAATCTGTTGCGGTGCGGTTGATTTGTGATCGCGAGGAAGAGATTCGCGAGTTTGTTCAGGAAGAGTACTGGAGCCTGGAAGCCATTTTTACTGAACCAGGGCAGACTCATAAACTGGTAGGGAAGCTGGTACAAATCGGTGACCAGAAAGCGGAAATTAAAAATCGGGAAGAGATGGAAAAAATCCTGGCGGATCTGGCCAGTATCCAGCAGGTTCAGGTAACAGCAGTGAAGAAGAAAGCCAGGTTGCGTCAACCGCCTGCTCCCTTTACTACCAGTACACTGCAGCAGGAGGCCAGCAAAAGGCTGAATTTTTCCACCCGCAAGACTATGCAGCTGGCTCAGCAGCTGTATGAAGGGATTGAACTGGGAAAAGAGGGAGCTGTCGGTTTAGTCACATATATCCGAACCGATTCGGTCAGGATTGCAGAAGAGGCACAGCGAGAAGCGGCGGATTATATCAAAACCGAATTTGGCAATGCTTACCTACCGGAAAAGCCGCGACAATTCGCCAGCAAAGGTAAAATTCAGAATGCCCATGAAGCTATTCGGCCTACTTCGATGAGCAGATCGCCGGAAAATATCAAGCAGTTTTTGACCAGAGATCAGTACCGGCTATATAAGCTGATCTGGGATCGTTTTCTGGCCAGTCAGATGGCTCCAGCTCAGCTGGAAACAACCAGCATCGATGTAGACATATCACCATATTTGTTCCGTATTACCGGTACGGTGGTGATTTTCCCCGGATTTATGAAAATTTATCAGGATGAGGAGAAGGAAGAGGAAAAACAGATTCCCCCTGTATTTGAAGGGCAATGGCTAGAATTAAGAGAACTGAAACCGGAACAGCATTTTACCCAGCCACCACCCCGTTACACAGAAGCTTCTCTGGTTAAGACTTTGGAGGAACTAGGGATTGGACGTCCATCAACCTATGCTCCGACCATCGAAACCATTCAGAAACGGGGCTATGTTACCAGGGAACAAAAACATTTTTATCCTACCGAACTGGGACAAATGGTAGTGGAGTTATTAAAACAGTTTTTCCCGGATATTATTGATGTGGAATTTACTGCAAAAATGGAAGAGGATCTGGATAAAATTGAAGAAGGGGAAAAGCGCTGGGTAGATGTAGTCCGTAGTTTTTATGAGCCTTTTCGAGAAGAATTGCAGCAGGCGGAAATAAAAGCTGAAAAAATTGTGGTAGCGGATCCGGTGGTTGAGGAAAAATGCCCTAATTGTCAGGCTAATCTGGTGATCAAAACCGGGCGTTTTGGTAAATTTTTGGCCTGTCCTAATTTTCCGGAGTGCCGTTTTACCAAACCCTTGCTGGAGGAAACGGGGGTATTGTGTCCTCAGTGTGGTGGTATGCTGGTGAAAAGGCGGAGCAAAAAAGGAAGAACCTTTTTTGGCTGTGTTAATTATCCGGAATGTGATTTTACGGTTTGGAACGAACCGGTACCGGAGAAATGTCCCCAGTGCTCTGCGCTAATGGTGAGAAAAAGCAAGAAAATAGCAGAGTGTATTAAATGCAAAACTAAGGCCCAGGTATCTTAGGAGGAAAGAAAGTGGCTACGATACAGGTTATTGGAGCGGGATTAGCTGGTTGTGAAGCCGCCTGGCAGGCGGCGAATCTAGGTGTAAATGTGGTTTTAAAGGAAATGCGGCCGTCTAAAATGACACCGGCCCATCATACCGGTTATTTTGCTGAGCTGGTTTGTAGTAACTCTCTGAGAGGCAATGCTCTGGAAAATGCTGTGGGTTTGCTTAAAGAAGAGATGCGCCGGCAGAACTCTCTCATAATGCAGGCGGCGGAAAAATATCAGGTGCCGGCTGGTGGGGCCCTGGCGGTCGATCGGGAGGGCTTTTCCCGTTACATAACGGAAACCATTCATAAACACCCCCGGATCACTGTTATTCAGGAAGAAGTAACCGCAATTCCGGAGGAAGGGATTGTGATTCTGGCTTCGGGGCCGCTGACTTCTGCTGCCCTGGCAGAGGCTATTCTGAAGTTTACCGGGGAAGATTATTTGTATTTTTTTGATGCCGCAGCCCCCATCGTAACCAGGGAATCCCTGGATTTCAGCAAGGTGTTTGCTGCTTCCCGTTATGGCAAGGGGCAGGGGGATGAATATTTGAACTGCCCACTGGACGAACAACAATATCTGAGATTCTGGCGTGAGCTGGTAGAAGCAGAGAAAGCACCGGTAAAGGATTTTGAAAAACAGATTTTTTTTGAAGGCTGTATGCCGGTAGAAGTGCTGGCAGCCCGGGGGGAAAAGACATTGCTCTTTGGGCCCATGAAGCCTGTAGGACTTATTGATCCCCGTACCGGTAAACAGCCTTATGCAGTGGTACAGTTGCGTCAGGATAATGCCGAAGGGACCCTCTATAACCTGGTGGGTTTCCAGACTCACTTGAAATGGGGGGAACAGGAAAGGGTTTTCCGCTTGATTCCCGGGCTGGAAAAGGCGGAATTTGTCCGTTATGGTGTAATGCATAGGAATACTTACATAAATTCCCCCAGAATTTTATTACCTACTCTGCAAACCAGGAAAAGGACGACTTTGTTTTTTGCCGGGCAGATTACCGGGGTCGAGGGATATGTAGAATCAGCGGCAGCGGGCTTAATTGCCGGTACCAATGCGGCCCGTTTGGCCATAGGACAAGAACCGCTGGTCTGGCCCCGGACCACTGCCCATGGGGCATTGATTCATTATATTACCAGTGCCCGGCCGGATAATTTTCAACCGATGAACGTAACCTATGGCCTTTTTCCGGCCCTTGCAACCAGGATAAAGAACAAGAAAGAAAGAAATCTGGAACTGGCCAAACGGGCCCTTGCGGATTTGGAGCAGTTCCGCTACCGATGGGGGTGATTGGTTTGTTAAAGGGAACGACGATAGCCGCTGTCCGTAAGCAAGGGATTACTGCTATGGCCGGTGACGGGCAGGTAACTTTCGGCAATGCCATGATTATGAAACACCAGGCCTGCAAAGTGCGGGAACTTTATGGTGGTAAAGTGCTGGCCGGTTTCGCCGGTTCGGTAGCTGATGCCTTTACCCTTTTTGAAAAGTTTGAGAGCAAACTGGAGGAATTCAGGGGAAATTTAACCAGAGCTGCTGTCGAGCTGGCCAAAGAATGGCGGCGGGACAAAATCCTGATGAAACTGGAAGCCATGATGATTGTGGCTGATTTGCAACAAATACTGATAATCTCCGGGAACGGTGAAGTGATTGAGCCTGATCAGCCATATATAGCTATTGGGTCAGGAGGCGCCTATGCAATGGCAGCCCTGAAGGGTTTGTATCATCATTCCGCACTGCCTGCAGATAGCATGGCAGAAGAGGCTTTAAAAATCGCTGCCTCTCTCTGTGTATATACCAATGAGCATATTACTGTGAAGCGGATAGGGGGGTAAGACCGTGCAGGAACTGACTCCTAAACAGATAGTACAGGAACTGGATAAATATATAGTGGGTCAGCATAAGGCTAAAAAAGCTGTGGCCATAGCACTGCGCAATCGGATTAGGCGGAAAAGGCTGCCCAGAGAACTTCAGGAAGAAGTGCTTCCTAAAAATATTATTATGATCGGTCCAACCGGAGTGGGTAAAACCGAAATAGCTCGTCGGATTGCCAAACTGGTGAATGCTCCTTTTGTTAAAGTGGAGGTTACGAAATTTACGGAAATCGGTTATGTTGGCCGGGATGTAGAGGCAATGGTAAGGGATCTGGTGGAAACGTCCATTCGTATGGTCAAAGAAGAAAAAATGCAGGAAGTGGAAGAACGCGCCTATGAACTGGCTGAGGAGCGGTTACTGGACATAATTGCCCCTCGAACTCAGCAAAATTTGAACCGCAAAAATCCCTTCGAATTGTTTTTTGGTAGCAATCAGGAAGAGCAGGAACCGGTACAGGTATCAGAACAAGATGAACTCCAGCGGGTTCATCAGCGCCAGTTACTAAAAGCAGGCAAGCTGGATAATATGCTGATTGAAATCGAAATCGAAGAAACTAACCGCCCGGTGGTGGAAGTTTTTTCGGGAAGCATTGAGGATATGGGTTTGAATATTCAGGATATGCTAAGCGGCTTCCTGCCCAGGAAGAAGCGAAAACGGAAAGTAACTGTAGCGGAAGCGAGAAGAATATTGATGCAGGAAGAGGCACAGAAACTCATTGATATGGATGAAGTGATTGCAGCAGCGATTGAGCGAGCAGAAGAAACAGGAATAATTTTTCTGGACGAAATTGACAAGATTGCAGCCAGGGAACAGACTGGTGGGCCAGATGTGTCCCGGGGTGGGGTTCAGCGGGATATATTGCCGATTGTGGAAGGTTCAACCGTCATGACCAAATATGGGGCCATCAAAACAGATCACATGCTCTTCATTGCTGCTGGTGCCTTTCATGTTGCGAAACCATCGGATTTGATTCCAGAACTGCAAGGAAGATTTCCAATCCGGGTTGAATTAGAACCATTGAGTGAACAGGATTTTTTACAAATTTTAATTGAGCCGCAGAACTCATTAATCAAGCAATATACAGCTTTACTGGCTACAGAAGGCATAGAAGTTAAATTCTCTGAAAATGCCCTTGCTGAAATAGCGAAAATAGCTTATACTGTAAATGAAGAAACAGAGAATATCGGGGCACGAAGATTACACACTATTTTGGAAAAAGTTCTGGAAGATATTGCCTTTGCCGCTCCGGAAACTGAGGAAAAACATATTACTATTGATGCCGAATATGTCAGAAAAAAGCTGGCTGATGTGGTGCAAAATCGGGATTTGAGCCGATATATTTTATAAACACTATTCTTTGGAGGGACAGCAGGAATGGAAGAGATGGAAATACTTTTAGAGAAGACGAGGAAGATCAACCGACTTTTACAGAA
>NZ_FUXM01000032.1 GCF_900167165.1 Carboxydocella sporoproducens DSM 16521
CGGAACCATATGGTCATTTGAGAAGGATGGTGTGATTTACTTTGAAGAAAAAGAAAAGAAAAAACGAAATGGCCGAGATAGAAGATCTACTGCTGGACTGGGAGCTTCCCTTCGAAGGACAGAAGAAGGAAACCTATTACAATTATCATTGTCAGAAATGTGGGTATAAAGAGGAAGTGCCAGCATTTATCGTAGATGAGATGAAAGCTATGGACAAATTGGATAACTTGGGCTCACCAGGAATGCCAATTTTGGAATGTCCTTATTGTCCTGGAGGCATGGTTTATAAAGGGGAAAAAGAGTAAGCTTTGCGGCTTACTCTTTTAAGTCGCCCGAAGGGCGAATTTGTTCTATGGGGAAAGGATGAGGCTAATGTTGATCGCCGGTCTGGATATTGGCAGTAATTCCTGCCGTTATACTCTGGTGCACTGGCAAAAAAACCAGGGCTTAAGGGTAGTTGAACAGGACCTGGCTACGACCCGGCTGGGCAAAGGGATGGCCGGAGGTATTTTGTTGCCGGAAGCCATCGAGCGTACTGTGGAGGCTATTACTGGTTTTGTTGAACGCGCCCGGCAGAAAGGGGCGGAAAAAATATTAGGGGTGGCGACAGCCGCAGTTCGGGAAGCTGCTAATGGACAGGAGCTGCTAGATCGTCTGGTGCCATTGTCTGCAGAGATTACCTGCATTGATGGGCAACGGGAGGGCTGGTATAGCTGGCTGGGAGCAGTTCAGGGCCTGGGGCTGGAAAAGGGAGATGGAGTAATGGTCATAGACAGCGGTGGTGGCAGTACTGAGTTCAGCTGGCTGGAGGCAGGACAGCTAAAGGCTATTTCACTGAAAATAGGAGCGGTCAGAGCTACGGAAGAAAAATGGTCTCTGGCCGAGATCGATGATTTTCTTGCTAAAGGGATAGCCTCCATTCCTGTTAAACCGGAGAAAGTGATTCTGGTAGGAGGAACTGCGACTACCCTGGGCGCAATGGAGCTGCAGTTGGAGAAATATCAGCCCAGTCTGGTACACGGGCTTAAGCTGTCAGCCCAACAGGTAGCAGCCTGGGCCCGGCGGCTGCGAGAGCTGAATCTGGAGGAAAGAAAACAATTGCCTGGTTTACAGCCTGCCCGGGCGGATATCATCCCTGCCGGTGCTTCCATCCTGGCTGCTGCTACCCACCAGCTGGGCACTGAGCAGGTTTGGTTAAGTGAGACCGATTTACTTTACGGCCAAATCTATATATATATTCAGGAACAGCTGAAATATGACGAAAAAGGCCCGGTTAAATGGGACTTTTCCTAATTTGTCGAAGAAAAAATTTGGACAACCTACCAATACTGACAAGTTTTTCCCGCTCCCCTGATTAAAATATAGATAGGTAGAGTACAGGCTAAGGGGGAGTGGAGCTTGCTGGAATCCCAGTTCGAAATTTATCCCTATCGGCAGACAGAAGATGGACAAGCAGCCATAGCCCGGAAGGAGCGCTGGCGCTGGCCTGATCTGAGCGGGCTGTTAAAAGTAAAAAGAGTTCGGCCTGATTTTAAAGACCTGATCTGGCTGGGTATAGCTGCAATTTTAGCCAACAGCATGATCCTGGAAGATGTTTCACCTTTTTATCCCGCTTTGTTAGGGGGAATCGCCTGGTTTAATGCCCGGCGCCAATGGGCCACCAGCCTGGGAGTAGCTTTGACCCTGGCAGTAAAGGGGGATTACTGGCAGCTGGCAGTAGCCTCAATGCTGGCCCTGGGTTTTGCTACCATTATCGGGCGTATTCCGGAACAGACCCGGCGTCGCTGGTTTTTACCGGTACTGGTGGGAAGCCTTGATTTGACCTTAAGAGCCGGGATGGCCCTTTTGCGACAGGCCCCCTTATATGCCTTTGTTGCCAGCACAGTAGAGGCGGTGCTGGCGGCGGTACTGGCCTACTTTATGCTGGTCTGGTTACCTCCCTTGCTGGAAAAAAGGGAAAAAGCGGTTGAAGCTGTCGGCGGCCTGGGGATACTGGGAACAGGCATTCTTATTGGCTTGAATGGTATAGAAATCAACGGCTTAAGTCTGGTGGGGATTCTCAGCCGTCTGCTGATTCTACTGGCTGCCACCATAGGCGGTATCGGTGGTGGGACGGTAATTGGCACTATTATCGGGCTGATACCTGCTTTGACGGCCCGGGGCTATTCTCCCGTGATAGTCGGGGTTTATGCCTTTGGAGGCTTGCTGGCGGGAATTTTTGAACGTTTTGGCCGCTGGGGCCCGGCCCTGGGCTTGATGTTAAGCAATATATTTCTCTCCTTATATACACCCGACCCCAGGGGGCTGTTGATTATCATGGGGGAAACCCTGATTGCAGTTTTACTATTCTTGCTGTTACCTGCCCGTTTACTGGAAGAATGGCAACGGCGGGCGGGTAGAGTGAGACGGCAACAGGAGCGACAGTTGAAAGAAGAGGCAGAAAAACTGAAGGCCATGACGGCCCAGCGTATTCTGGAATTCGCCAGTGTTTTTCAGGGTCTGTCCAATACTTTTGAACAATTGATTAATTCAACAGGTCGGGAAGGGGAAGAGGATGCTCTGCCTCCGCTGGTTAAAGAGGCCTGTGGTCGCTGCAGCAGACTGGTAACCTGCTGGCAGAGAGAAGAGCGGGCGACCAGACAGGGAATACGGCTATTGTTGAATCTGGCTGAAGCCCAGGGAGGGGTTGATAGTACCCAGGTGAGCCGGGCGCTGAAATATTGTTTTCGCATGCGGGAAATGGCGGCAGCTATTAACTGCCTGGCCAGTGCCCATCGTTTACATAAGTTCTGGGAACATAAGATTCAGGAAAGTCAGGAATTAGTTAAGGAACAGCTGCGGGGTGTTTCCAATTTAATGGAATCTTTCGCCTATGAGCTGGCAGTAACGGGCGAAACGGCAGAAGTACTGGACTGGCCCTACCAGGTGGAATATGGTATTGCCAAAGTAGCCAAGGATGGTTGTATTATTTCCGGAGACAGTACGGCGGTTCAAAATCTGAACAATGGCAAGTTTTTACTGGCCCTCAGTGATGGCATGGGAACGGGTACAAGGGCCGCAGTACAAAGCCAGGCGGCCCTCAGTTTGTTGACTCAGCTGCTGGAGATGGGATATGATCCGGAGATAGCAGTGAAGACTGTGAACTCAGCCATGATTATGCGTTCCAAAGATGAAGAAGAATTCGCTACCCTGGATTTGGCTTTAATTGACCTGCAGGATGGTTCGGCTCACTTTGTCAAGATCGGTGCTGTCTTTTCCCTGATCAAACGGGAGCATCGGATTGGACTGGTTAAATCAGGTTCTTTGCCCATAGGTATTCTGCAACAGATGGAACCGGACCAGATTAATGTCCAGCTGGAACCCGGTGATATAGTGGTGATGTTCAGTGATGGGGTAATTCATGGTACCGGTGCCTGCCCGGAAGAATGGCTGGCCCAGGTCTTGCATCAATGCCGGACAGAGGATCCGGAAAATCTGGCCCATTATATTCTCAACAGTGCCCGTATCCAGGCCAATAACCGAATTGCTGATGATATGACGGTAATAGTATTCCGACTGATCAAAAAGTAAATTTTTCCCCCTCTACGGGGGTTTTTCTTTTCTATTTGGATAATGGTATAATAATGCTATCAGTGTTTGAGGTGGGCAGATGGGCATGGCATCAACCAAGGAAATTGTTGTGATTCTGCTGTGGACCGGCAGGTTGTTGCTGGAAAATGGAGCGGAAATTACCCGGGTAGAAGATACCCTGGAGAGAATGGGCCTGGCTCTGGGGCTGAAAAAGGTAGAGGTTTTTGCCACTCCTACCGGTTTTGTGGTTTCCGGCCAGAATGAGCTGGGGAAGGTCGCTACTATGACGGAACGCATACGGGCCCGGGAGCTGGCTTTACATCGGGTCTTGCTGGTGAATCAGATTTCCCGGCAGGTAGTGGAAGGAGAGCTGCAATTTCCCGAACTGGTGCAGCGCCTGGCAGAGGTGGAAAACGCACCACCAGATTACCCTGCCTGGGTAATGACAGGGGCAGGAACCCTGGCTACCGGTTTTTTTGCCCTGATGTTTGGTGGGGATTGGCGAGCGGCTCTGGTGGCCTGTCTGGGTGGACTGACAGTGATGCTCTGGCGTCAGCTGGTGGCACCGCTAGGGCCAGGCAGAGTGATCACTACATTCCTGGCCGCAGTGATTGGAGCCATAACGGCAGTGCTGGTAGGCCGGCTTTGGCCAACGGTGGCAACAGACAAGGCCATTATCGGGACCATTATGTTGCTGGTACCAGGGGTTGCGGTAACCAGCGCTATAATAGATGTAATCAATGAGGACCTTTTATCCGGGGTAGCCAGGGGAGCAGAAGCCATTTTGATTGCCACTGCCGTGGCTGCCGGAGTCTCCCTGGTACTGGCATTAGGATGATGGAGGCAGACAGAAAAATGTTAAAAGTATTATGGGCTGCAATTGCTTCTGCTTTGTTTGGCATCTTATTTGCTGTGCCTCGACGCTGGTTATTTACAGCAGCAGCAGGTGGAGGGCTGGGCTGGGCCAGTTATACCTGGCTAACTACTATCCACCTGAATGGGATCGTGGCCATGTTTTTGGCAGCAGTCATGGTTACCCTCTTCAGTCAAACGGCGGCCCGGCTGGGAAAGGTGCCAGTACCCATTTTCCTGGTACCAGGCGTGGTGCCCCTGGTGCCAGGGGCGTCCGCTTATGAAGCTATGTTCAATCTGGTCCATGGCCAAACAGCGGCGGGGCTGGCTAAAACGGTGGAGACCCTCTTACTGGGACTGGCCATTGCCGGAGGGCTGGCACTGGGGGCCGCTTTGTTCCGGGCCAGAACGGGAGGAAAGGCCAATGTGGCATAAGATTGAACATTATATTGTCCAGCAACAGCTTCTGCAGTATGGGGAGCGGGTGTTGCTGGCGCTTTCCGGCGGACCGGATTCGGTGGCCCTGGCTCATTGCCTGTTGCAATTAGCGGATAAATACCGGTGGCAGCTGGGGGCTGTACATGTCAACCATCGTATGCGGCCCGGAGAAGCAGAGCGGGATGAGGAGTTTGTGCGCCGCTTGTGCCAGGAATGGAATATTCCCCTTTATGTGGAAAAACTGGAGCAACCTCCGGGATCGGAAGAAGCGGCCCGCGTTGCTCGCTACCGGGTATTTGAACAGCTGCTGAACCAGGGGGGATGGGATAAAATCGCCCTGGGGCATCATCAGGATGACCAGGCGGAAACCCTGTTCTGGCATTTGCTTAGAGGCAGTGGTCTGGACGGGCTGGCGGGTATGGCGGCCCGGCGCGGAAAATTTATCCGGCCGCTGCTGGCAGTAAACCGGGCTGAAATACTTGCTTATTTAAAGAAAAATGATTTACAATGGTGTGTGGATTCCAGTAACCTGTTGCCCATTTATACCCGTAATCGCATTCGGCAGGTGATTTTTCCTTTTCTGGAGCGGGAAATTCAACCGGCTTTAAGAAAACACCTGGCCCGTACCGCCGAGTTGTTGCGGGACGAACTGGAGTTGCTGGAAAAGGTAACAGACCAGTACTGGCAGGAGACGGTCCTCTACCAGAATGAAATGGAAATAGTTCTGGACTTAAAATCCCTGCAAACCCTGCCGGCGGCTTTGCAACGCAGGTTAATCCGCCGGGCCTGGCGGGAATTTACCGCTGCTGAACATCCCCTTTCCTGGGCCAAAACTGAAGGAGTGAGGCGTTTGCTGGAGAAGGACGGCAGTGCCAGCTGGCGCTTAAAGGCAGATCTGGAGGCGGTAAAAGATTATACTAAACTGGTGTTGCGACGACGGTCAGTGCCGGTTAAGGAAGAAACTGTTTCTGAAGAGTGGTACCTGTCCTTACCTGGACAGATTCAGTTGCCGGATGGAACGGTAATTCAGGCGCAGGTTGTTCAGCAACCTGGAGAGCTGGGGCCAGCAGGCAGGGAACTGATTTATCTCTGGGTACCACCAGAAGGAGAATTGCTGGTGCGCTACCGGCGCCCGGGGGACCGTTTTCGGCCAGCGGGGGCACCGGGCAGCAAAAAGCTGAAGGAATGGATGATCGATAAAAAAATTCCCCGTTCAGAGCGGGAACGAATTCCTTTAGTCCTGCTGGGAGAGGATATTGTTTGGGTAGTAGGCTGGCAAGCAGGCCACAATCCTTGCCGGAAAAGCCCGGGAGGAAGATGGGTGGCTTTGTTGCAAAGGCCCGGGTCCTGTGGTACAATATGTAAATATGAGTGACTTTAACACGCACCGCGGGAGGAGTGACTTGGTTGAACAAATTATTTAAAGGTTTCAGCATTTATCTCCTGATCGGCCTGTTGGTGTTTGCCATTTTAGAGCTGTCTGGCCGCCCGTCTGAAACAGTGAACAGGCCATCCTATGATGAATTTGTCAAAATGGTACAGGCTGGGAAAATCAGGGAAGTAACCATTACAACTGAAAACTTAACCAACTCCATTGAAGGTGTGGATAGCAGCGGCAAAAAATTTGCTCTCTACGGCCCGATTCAGGATGAACGGCTGATTGACCGGCTGATGGATGCCAATGTCAAGATAGTGCATAATCCTCCGCCCAAAAACAGTGTCTGGCTATCGGTGCTGACCTCCTTACTGCCAGTATTATTGCTGGTAGGGGTGATGTTCTTCTTTATGCAACAGGCCCAGGGGGGTGGCAACCGGGTCATGTCCTTTGGCAAAAGCCGGGCTCGCCTGGCTTCCGAGGACCGGCGCCGGGTGACCTTTGCCGATGTAGCGGGAGCTGATGAGGCTAAAGAGGAATTGCAGGAAGTAGTGGAATTTCTCAAATACCCCAAGAAATTCCATGAACTGGGGGCGCGGATCCCCAAAGGGGTTTTGCTCTTTGGACCTCCCGGTACCGGTAAGACACTGCTGGCCAGGGCGGTAGCCGGGGAAGCCGGGGTTCCTTTCTACAGTATCAGCGGTTCCGACTTTGTAGAGATGTTTGTCGGGGTAGGGGCCTCCCGGGTAAGGGACCTGTTCGAGCAGGCCAAAAAAAGTGCGCCCTGTATCGTTTTTATCGATGAAATCGATGCCGTTGGTCGCCAGCGGGGAGCTGGTCTGGGTGGTGGCCATGATGAGCGGGAACAAACTCTGAACCAGCTGCTGGTGGAAATGGACGGCTTTACTATGACGGAAAGTGTGATTGTCATTGCGGCTACCAACCGTCCCGATATTCTGGACCCGGCGCTATTGCGCCCGGGCCGATTTGACCGGCAGATTGTGGTAGACCGTCCTGATCTGGTAGGGAGAAAGGAAATCCTCAAGGTGCATATTCGCAACAAGCCGATTGCTCCCTCCGTTGACCTGGATGTGCTGGCCCGGCGAACTCCTGGTTTTACCGGGGCAGACCTGGCCAATATGGTCAATGAAGCGGCCTTGCTGGCAGCCCGGGCCAACAAGAAGCAAATCGAAATGACAGAGCTGGAAAATGCCATTGAAAGGGTTATTGCCGGTCCGGAAAAGAAATCGAAAGTGATTTCTGAACAGGAGAAGAAACTGGTTTCCTACCATGAAGCGGGACACGCAGTTGTGGGTTACCTCCTGCCCAATACTGATCCGGTGCACAAGGTTTCCATTATTCCACGGGGAAGAGCAGGCGGATATACCTTGCTGCTACCCAAGGAAGACCGTTATTATGCTACCAGGAGCCAGCTGCTGGATCAGGTGACCATGTTGCTGGCCGGCCGGGTGGCAGAGGCCCTGATGCTTAATGAAATCAGCACCGGGGCGCAAAATGACCTGGAGCGGGCTACCAATACCGTGCGGCGCATGATTACCGAGTATGGTATGAGCGAAAACCTGGGTCCCCTGACCTTTGGCAACCGCAGTGACCAGGTTTTCCTGGGCCGGGATATCGCTCGCGACCGCAATTACAGTGAAGAAGTAGCCAAGGCCATCGATGCTGAAGTGCGGCGGATGATTGAGGAGTGTTATCAGCGGGCGGAAAGTCTTTTGCTGGAACACAAGGATAAACTGGAACTGGTAGCCAATACCCTGATGGAAAAAGAAACCATTGAGGCTGATGAGTTTACCGCTTTGATGCAAAAGGCGGAAAATGAATAAATAATATGGTTGGGAGGAGTAGAAAAGCTTATGGAAAGAACATTTGTCATGATTAAACCCGATGGCGTTCAGCGCAATCTGGTAGGGGAAATTCTGGCCCGGTATGAGAAAAAGGGTTACAAACTGCTGGCTATGAAGCTAATGCGGGTTACTGAAGAACTGGCCCATCAGCATTATGCCGAGCATGTGGGCAAGCCCTTTTTCCCCGGGCTGGTGGAATACATTACTTCCGGCCCGGTAGTAGCCCTGGTCCTGGGGGGTAAAGGAGTTGTGGCCGGGGTAAGAGCCATGAATGGTGCTACCAATCCCGCCAATGCTGCTCCTGGTACTATCCGGGGTGACTATGGCATAGAAGTGGGCCGCAATGTGGTTCATGCCTCTGATTCGGTAGAATCGGCCGAAAGAGAAATCGCTATTTACTTCAAGGAAGAAGAAATTCTTGCCTACGAAAAGAATGTAGATGCCTGGCTTTACGAATAAAGAGGTCTTTTTGTGCCCTGCTGGCGAATACGCTGGCAGGGTATAATTTATATTTATTAGGTAATGGAGGGGATAGTTATGGAAAAATTACAGGTGGGGTTGACTGGCACGGCGACCACGGAAGTCAGTGAGGCCAACACGGCTATCGCCTATGGCAGTGGCGGGGTGAAAGTTTTTGCCACACCGGCCATGATCGGGTTGATGGAAAAAGCGGCTTTGAGTGCTGTGGATCCCTTGCTGCCAGAAGGGATGGCAACGGTAGGTACCAAAGTGGAGGTTACTCATCTGGCGGCAACGCCGATAGGGATGCAGGTGCGGGCCCAGGCTGAGTTGCTGGAAGTTGAGGGCAAGCGCCTATTATTCCGGGTGGAAGCCTATGATGAGGCAGGACTCATTGGAGAAGGCAAGCACGAGCGCTATATTATTGATATCGCCCGGTTCATTAGCCGGTCTGAGGCGAAAAAAGACCAGAAGAAGTGAAATATAGAATTTTGCAAAAATTCCGCCAACGCCGGCAGGAAATTGGCTGGCGATGGAGAATAATAATTCTACACCAGTATGTGCAGAAGGGGAGAGGACCCCTGCAAATAAAAGAGGATGAGGGAGGATGAGATTGTGAAATCCGATATCGAAATCGCGCTGGCGGCGGAGAAAAAACCTATTACCGAAGTAGCCTCCAAAGTGGGTTTAAGCCCTGATGATCTGGAGCTGTATGGCAAGTATAAGGCTAAGATTTCCGCTGACGTCTGGAAGCGGGTTGCCGACCGGCCCAATGGTAAACTGATTTTGGTCACCGCTATCAACCCCACCCCGGCTGGTGAAGGCAAATCCACCACCACCGTTGGTCTGGGGGATGCTCTGGCCCGCTTGAACAAAAAAGTTATGATCGCTCTCCGGGAACCTTCCCTGGGGCCCTGCTTCGGGATCAAAGGGGGGGCAGCCGGTGGTGGTTATGCCCAGATCGTGCCCATGGAAGACATTAACCTGCATTTCACCGGAGACTTCCATGCTATCACCACTGCCCATAACCTGCTGGCAGCCATGATCGATAACCATCTGCACCAGGGAAATGAACTGGGAATAGATCCGCGGCAGGTGCTGTTCCGTCGTGTCGTTGACCTGAACGACCGGGCCCTGCGGAAAATCGTGATCGGTCTGGGTGGCAAGGCTCAGGGTGTACCCCGGGAAAGCGGGTTTGACATCACTGTTGCTTCCGAAATCATGGCCATCCTCTGTCTGGCCAATGACATCAATGACCTGAAGAAGCGTCTGGGCAATATCCTGGTTGCTTACACCTATGATGGCAAGCCGGTCTATGCCCGGGATCTGAAGGCTGAAGGCTCCATGACTGTTCTGCTCAAGGATGCCATTAAGCCCAACCTGGTCCAGACTTTGGAGCATACACCTGCTTTTGTCCATGGCGGTCCTTTTGCTAATATCGCCCATGGCTGTAACAGTATCCAGGCTACCAAACTGGCTTTGAAACTGGCTGATTATGTGGTAACTGAAGCTGGTTTCGGTGCTGACCTGGGGGCTGAGAAGTTCCTCAACCTGAAGTGCCGTTTTGGCGGTCTGCAGCCGGATGCAGTAGTAATCGTGGCTACTGTACGGGCGCTGAAGTACAATGGCGGTGTAGCCCGGGCTGACCTGAACCAGGAAAACCTGGAGGCTCTGCGCAAGGGTTTTGCCAACCTGGAAAAGCATATTGAGAACGTCGGCAAGTTTGGCTTGCCCGCCGTTGTAGCTATCAACCGCTTCCCCACTGATACAGAAGCAGAGCTGGCTCTGGTACGGCAGCTCTGTGAAGAAGCCGGTGCTGAAGTGGCGCTCTCCGAAGTGTGGGCCAAAGGTGGCGAAGGCGGTATCGAGCTGGCAGAAAAAGTGCTCAAGACCCTGGAAACCAGGCCGGCAGACTTCCGCTTCCTCTATGACCTGGAAATGCCCGTCAAGCAAAAAATCGAAACCATCGCCCGGGAAATCTATGGTGCCGATGGGGTCATCTTCACCAAAGAAGCAGAAAAGGCTCTGGAAGGCTTCGAAAAACTGGGCCTGGGCAACTACCCGGTTTGTATGGCCAAGACCCAGTACTCTCTGTCGGATGATCCCACCAAACTGGGCCGTCCCAGTGGCTTCACCATTACCGTGCGGGAAATCCGGGCTTCTGTAGGCGCCGGCTTCCTGGTAGCTATTACCGGGGATATCATGACCATGCCCGGCCTGCCCAAGCGCCCGGCCGCCGAGTTCATTGATATTGACGAAAACGGTGTAATCACCGGTTTGTTCTAAACTGCAGTTATATAGTATAATGGAGATGGCCCAGGGAGACCTGGGTCCATCTTTTTTAGAGGCGGGCAGGAGGTAGTAATAATGGACTTACTCAACCGTCTAATCAATCATCCCCGGGTGAGGGCAGCATTTACGGAAATAGCCGCCTGGGAAAAGGATAGAATCTATTGCCGACATGGCTGGGAGCATGCCTGGGCTGTTGCCCGGCTGGCTTATATGCTATACTTGGAAGAGAGGGATGAACGGGAGCCTGAGGCCCGGGAGGGGTTTTATGCCGCCGGGCTGTTACACGATCTGGGGCGGGCAGCGGAATATGCTACCGGTGAAGATCATGCCCAGGTTTCGGCCCGGCTGGCCGGGGAGATTCTTGTTGAACTGGGAATGCCCGCTGAATTCATCTATAAGGTTTGTCAGGCTATTGCCGGACACCGCCGGGGAGAGGTAGAGGGTTGGGCCCGCTATCTCTATCTGGCGGACAAGCTCTCCCGTCCCTGCCTGCAGTGCGTGGTTGAGGATTGCTATAAACGGGAAAAAATGCTGGTTTTGCAGCAACTGTATGATTATAGATAGGAGGCAGTGCAAGTGGAAAAAGCCAATCCCAGAGTAGTGCTGATCCGTAATCTGGAACAGGCCAGGCGTGAGCTGGCCCGCATTGGGGCCGATAGCGGTGGTGTTGGTGTGATGGCGGCCAAAAGTGTCTTTTTGCCTGTTAAACTTACAGGCATCGGGATCAAACAGGCCATCATCTTAAAGCAGGAGATGTTGAGCCGGGGTGGGGAAGCGGCTGTACACCGGGCGGTAGGCAACCTCAGCTGTGAGGAAACCGATGTTTTATTGCTGGGGACCTTACGGCAACACCTGGATTTGTGCAAGAAGCTGCGCTCCCAGCCCTTTGGTCTGGGACGGCTGGCCCAGGAAATAGAAGAGGTAGTGAAGACTGCTGCTACCGGTTACCGTAAGTGGCACTGGCGGTGGCAGGGAAGGGAGCTGGTATTGGGGGAGAGAACCCTGGTCATGGGTATCCTCAACGTTACCCCTGATTCCTTTTCCGATGGTGGTAAATTCAATGAGCTGACCGCTGCTGTCAAACAGGCTAAAGCTATGGTGGCAGCAGGGGCGGATATTATCGATGTAGGGGGTGAATCCACTCGCCCTGGACACACTCCGGTAGATGCCGAGGAAGAAATGGCCCGGGTTTTGCCGGTAATCAAGGCTTTGGTTGAGGAGATAGATGTACCTATTTCTGTTGATACCTACAAAGCCCGGGTGGCAGAAGCGGCCATTCAGGCGGGAGCCTCTATTATCAATGATGTCTGGGGCTTGAGGGCTGATCGGGATATGGCCCGGGTAGTGGCGGAAACGGGAGTTCCCTACATCATGATGCACAACCAGCAGGGAACGGAATACCGGGATTTGATGGGGGACGTGCTTGCCTTTTTCCGTGAAGGCATTGATTGGCTAACAGCAGCAGGTGCCAATTTGGACTTATTGGCTCTGGATCCGGGCATTGGTTTCGGCAAAACCTATGAGCACAATCTGGAAGTGCTGGCGCGACTGGACGAATTACGTACTCTCAATTATCCTATATTACTGGGTACTTCCCGCAAGTCGGTTATCGGCAATACCCTGGGCTTGCCGGTCAATGAGCGGGTCGAAGGAACCGGAGCTACGGTGGCTCTGGGAATTGCCATGGGCGCAGAGATTGTGCGGGTCCATGATGTGGAAGCAATGATCCGGGTGGCCAGAATGACTGATGCCATTGTAAGAAGGTGCTGGTAATGGATCGGATTTTAATCAGGGATATAGAGTTCTATGGTTACCACGGCGTCCTGCCGGAGGAGAAAAGGCTGGGTCAGCGGTTTGCTGTAGATCTGGATCTCTACCTGGCTCTGGCTCCGGCGGGCCAGGAGGATAACCTGGAACGGACCGTTAATTATGCTGAAATTGTGGAAAAAGTAGTGACCCTGGGCCAGGCGAAATCATTTAACTTAATTGAAGCCCTGGCAGAGGCGATTGCAGCTGAGATGCTCTGCTATCCTGTAATTGAAAAAGTCCGGGTGCTGGTAAAAAAACCCCAGGCCCCTATTCCCCGGCCTTTTGGTCTGGTGGCAGTTGAAATTGAAAGGAGTCGGGGCTGATGAAAAAAGCCATTATTGCCCTGGGAGGGAACCAGGGCCCGGTGCGGGAAAATTTGCAGCGGGTGCTGATGGCTCTGCCGGAATTAGGAATAGAGCCTGTGGTGGTCGGGGGACTGTATCTAACTGAACCCGTTGGCTATACCGAACAGGACTGGTTTTATAACAGTGCGGCCCTGGTGCAAACGGAGCTGAGCCCGGAGGAATTGCTGGCCCGATTGCTGCAGCTGGAAACGGAGCTGGGGCGGGTACGGCAACTGCGCTGGGGGCCCCGAACCATTGACCTGGATTTGATCTGGTATGAAGGGGAAGAGCGCCAAACCGACTTTTTGCAGTTGCCCCACCCACGGGCAGAGGGAAGGGCTTTTGTAGTTTTGCCCATTGCCGATTTCTGGCCGGACTTCAGACTGGGAACCTGTACTGTGACGGAACTGGGAAAAGCACTGGTAAAAAGTCAAAAAATTAAAAAAATTACCAACTACCCCTGGTAATTTGCCAGAGATAATGTTACAATAAAATTCAGGACAGTATCTGCTCCGGCAGAGCTGTACCTTTAGTCTGGAAATGCAAGCAATCAACCGCTTGGAGCCGCTTCGGACCGAGACGGAAGGAGAAAGGCACTTCTGGCTTTTACACCCTTTCGGCATCTGTCCGAGAGGGTGTTTTTGTCTTTTGGAGGTGGCAGAAATGTTTCTGACCATGGGGATTATTGGAACCGGTAAAGTGGGAACAGCTCTGGCTGTCTTGTTAAAAGAACGGAGCATTCCGGTGGGGGCTGTATGGAATCGCCGGTCCCAAAAGGCCCAGGAGGTAGCCGCTCTTAGCAACTCAATGCCGGTAATGGAAATGGAAGAGGTAGTCGATTATTCAGACTGGATCTGGCTGACAGTCATTGACCGGGCTTTGCCGGAAGTGGTAGAACGGCTGGCCCGATACTCTTGCCGGGGGAAGATTTTTGCCCATACCAGTGGTGCGTTAAGCAGCGAGATTCTAATGCCTTTGCGGGAAGCGGGGGCCAGGGTATTATCTTTCCATCCTTTGCAGACTATTGCAGACTGGCAACAGGCGCAGCAGAACCTGCCCGGGTCACTGGTGGCCCTGGAAGGGGATGAGGAGGCGGTTGAACAGGGGATGGAACTGGCACGGCAACTGGGACTAAACCCCTTTACCATCGCTAAAGAAGCCAAAGCCCTTTATCATGGGGCGGCAGTAGTCGCTTCCAATTATCTGGTTACCCTGGCCTACTGGGCAGGGAAATGGATGGAAGCTGCCGGCATCCCGGCGGCAGCGGCCAACCAGGGGTTGGTGGCACTGATGCAAGGGGCTTTGAATAATATCGGTACTTATGGTCCGATAGCGGCATTAACTGGTCCGATTGTTCGCGGTGATGGACCGACGGTGTATCAGCACCTGAAGGCAGCTAGGGAACAGGGTATACCGGAGATGGAACAGGATTTATACCGGCTGCTGGGCTTGTTGACATTAGAAATTGCCCGGGAGCGAGGATTAGCAGGGGAACAATTGATTGAGTTAAACGGGATTCTGAAAGGAGAGGTTGTATATGGCCCGCATAACCACTACTAAGCTGAAAAAAATGAAAGAGAGTGGCGAAAAAATAACCATGTTGACCTGTTATGACTATTCTACAGCCGTATTGCTGGATGAAGCAGGTGTGGATGTTTTGCTGGTAGGCGATTCCCTGGGTATGGTGATTTTGGGCTATGACAGCACCTTGCCGGTTACTATGGCAGAAATGCTGCACCATACGAGAGCGGTGGCCCGGGGGGCCAAACAGGCAATGGTGGTAGGCGATATGCCTTTTATGTCTTACCAGGTTTCCTGTGAGGAGGCAGTGCGCAATGCTGGCCGCTTTTTGCAGGAAGCGGGAGCCCAGGCGGTCAAACTGGAAGGGGGTCGGGAGGTGGTGCCCCAGATACGGGCGATTGTACAGGCCGGAATTCCCGTGATGGGTCACCTGGGGCTGACTCCCCAGCATGTCCATCGTCTGGGCGGTTATAGTGTACAGGGAAAAGAGGATGCGGCCCGGCAACAATTGCTGGAGGATGCTCGTTTGCTGGTGGAGGTCGGGGTGTTTGCCATTGTACTGGAGTGTGTACCGGTTGACGTGGCTCGTATGGTAACTGAGGCAGTGGATGTACCTACTATCGGTATCGGTGCCGGGCCCTATTGTGATGGGCAAGTGCTGGTAACCCAGGATATGCTGGGGCTGTACCGGGATTTAACTCCCAGGTTTGTACGGCGCTATGCCAGTCTACAGCAGCCAGTAAAAGAGGCGGTACAGGCCTATATACAGGAAGTTAAGGCTGGGTCTTTCCCAGGTCCGGCGGAATCTTTCGGCTGGCCGGAAAAGGAGCCACTAAAAGTTTATTAGAGGTGACGAGCATGGAGATTATCACTTCGGTAAGGGAAATGCAGGCACTGGCCCGGAAATGGCGCCAGGGAGGGAAAAGCACTGGCTTTGTCCCTACCATGGGTTATTTGCATGAAGGCCATTTGACCTTGATGCGCAAGGCCAGGACGGAAAATGAGATTACAGTGGCCAGCATTTTTGTCAATCCCCTGCAATTCGGGGTAGGGGAGGATTATGAAGAATACCCCCGGGATCTGGAGCGGGATGCTCCGCTGGCAGAGGCGGCTGGAGTGGATTATCTGTTTGTTCCTACCGTGCGGGAGATGTATCCTCGAGGTTATCAGACTTTTGTTGAGGTGACTGAGGTAACCCGGGGACTGTGTGGAGCTAGCCGGCCGGGGCATTTTCGAGGAGTCACTACTGTGGTTATGAAGCTGTTCAATATTGTTAAACCTGATCGGGCCTATTTTGGCTGGAAAGATGCCCAGCAGGTGCAGGTTATCAGGCGGATGGTGGAGGATTTGAATCTGGATGTAGAGATAATCCCGGTGCCCATTGTCCGGGAAGCTGATGGACTGGCTCTCAGTTCTCGCAATGTTTATCTCGAGCCCGAGGAAAGGAAGGCCGCTCTGGTATTGTCCCGGAGTCTTAAGCGGGCGGAAGAGCTGGTAGCTCAAGGGGAACGGCAACCAGAGGTTATCAAGGAACAGGTAAAGCAGATGATTGAAGCCGAACCGCTGGCGCAGATTGATTATGTGGAACTGGTAGCTTTGCCGGATTTGACCCCGCTGGAACAGTTACAGGGGCAAGCTTTGCTGGCTCTGGCAGTACGGATTGGTAAAACCCGTTTAATTGATAATACCGTTTTGGAGGTTGAAGGCTAGTGTTCAGAACCATGATGAAATCCAAAATTCACCGGGCGACCGTAACTGAAGCCAACCTGAATTATGTAGGAAGTATTACTATAGATGCAGCTTTAATGGAAGCGGCCGATATTCTGCCCAATGAAAAGGTGCAAGTGGTTAATAATAATAATGGCGCCCGGTTGGAAACCTATGTCATAGAGGGGCCGCGCTATTCCGGGGTTATTTGTTTAAATGGCGCTGCGGCGCGGATGGTTCAGCCTGGTGATAAAATTATCATTATTTCCTATATGCTGGTGGATGACCGGGAGGCCAGAGAATATCAGCCCAAAGTGGTGTTTGTGGATGATCAGAACCGGATTTTGGATACCGCCAATCTGGAACGGCATGGGGAAATTCGTTGAAATGGCGCAATATTCTTGCTATGATGAACATAGGACAAACTATGCTATTTAAGGAGAGAAAGAAATGGAACAACATGAAGTTAGCCGATGGCAAGAAGAGATACGGCGTTTGAAAAAGGAACGGAATGCTGTTATTCTGGCTCATTACTATCAACGCCCTGAAGTCCAGGATGTGGCTGATTTTATCGGGGATTCCCTGCAATTAAGCCAGCAGGCAGCTGCTACTGATGCGGATGTGATTGTCTTTTGCGGTGTGCATTTTATGGCTGAAAGTGCAGCCATTCTGTCACCGGATAAAATTGTGCTTTTACCGGAGGAAAGGGCCGGCTGTCCCATGGCGGATATGGTTACTGCAGAAGCCTTACGGCAGAAGAAACAGGAGCATCCGGAGGCAGTAGTTGTTTGTTATGTCAATTCGGCTGCTGATGTCAAGGCGGAAAGCGATATCTGTTGCACTTCTTCCAATGCTGTCAAGGTAGTCAACAGCTTGCCGCCGGAGCAACCCATTTTGTTTATTCCCGATAAAAACCTGGGCAACTGGGTGGCCCGTCAAACTGGACGGAATAATATTATCCTCTGGGAAGGCTGGTGTAATACCCATGACCGGCTGACCAGAGAGGATATTCTGGCTGCTAAAGAGGCCCATCCCGAGGCCCTGGTACTGGTTCATCCGGAATGCCGTCCTGATGTGGTTGACCTGGCTGATGGTGTGTTCAGCACCGCCGGGATTATCAATTATGCCCGTAATAGTGAGGCCCGGGAGTTTATTATCGGGACGGAAAGCGGGATTTTGCACCAGTTACAAAAAACCTGCCCGGACAAACAGTTTTATCTGGCATCCAATAAATTAATCTGTCCCAACATGAAATCGACGACTCTCCCCAAAGTCAAATATGCTTTGGAGGAAATGGAGCCGCGCATTACCGTGCTACCGGAAATCCGGGACAGGGCGTTAAATGCTCTGGAAAGAATGCTGGCCATCCGGTAGTTTAGGAGGAAAGAGGGTTGAGGGTTGATTATCTGGTAGATTTCCGTTTGGATGCTCTCCCGGTAGAAACTGCCGATTATATTGTAGTGGGCAGCGGTATTGCCGGGCTCTATACGGCGATTAAGGCAGCTGAACATGGCAAAGTCATCCTGTTGACCAAAAAAGGTTTAGGGGATACCAATACCGATCATGCCCAGGGAGGTATTGCCGCTGTTTTTGACCAGGAAGAGGATTCGCCGGAATTGCATAAAGCTGATACGCTGGCAGCAGGAGCAGGCCTGTGTGACCTGGAGGCAGTAGAAGTACTGGTGACTGAGGGGCCGGAACGGGTAAAAGAATTGATTGCTATGGGGGCGGATTTTGACCGCACTGAAGGAGGCCATATCTCTTTGACCCGGGAGGGGGCCCATAGTCGGCGTCGTATCCTTCATGCCCGGGGAGATGCCACCGGGGAAGAGATTCAGCGTACTCTAACCCGGCAGGTGAAAAGGGAGCAGAAGATTGATCGCAGGGAAA
Organism: Carboxydocella sporoproducens DSM 16521; assembly: GCF_900167165.1. Taxonomy (NCBI): domain Bacteria; kingdom Bacillati; phylum Bacillota; class Clostridia; order Eubacteriales; family Clostridiales Family XVI. Incertae Sedis; genus Carboxydocella; species Carboxydocella thermautotrophica. The sequence goes on from NZ_FUXM01000032.1 coordinate 18,123, forward strand.
ATCATTTTGTGGTGGACCTGCTGGTCTGGGATGAACGCTGCAGAGGGGTTCTGGCCTATGATGAACAGGACCAGCTCCGCTGTTTTCTGGGGAAATTTGTTGTCCTGGCCACTGGAGGCGGCGGCCGGCTCTATCGTAACACCACCAATCCCGAAGTAGCTACCGGAGATGGGTTTGCTATTGCCTATCGGGCCGGAGCAGCGGTGATGGATATGGAGTTTGTCCAGTTTCATCCTACGGCGCTGATGGTACCGGGGGCTGCTTTTTTCCTGATTTCCGAAGCGGTCAGGGGAGAAGGGGCATATTTGCGTAACCATAAAGGGGAACGATTCATGATCCATTACCATCCCCTGGCAGAACTGGCTCCCCGGGATGTAGTAGCCAGAGCAATTGTTCAGGAGTTGCTGAAATCAGGGGAAGATCATGTTTATCTGGACCTGCGCCATTTAACTCCGGATCGGGTCAGGCAGCGTTTCCCAAAAATTACCGCTACCTGCCGGCGATTTGGCCTGGACCTGGCGACGGACCTGATTCCAGTGGCACCAGCGGCTCATTATTTTATGGGCGGCATTAAAACCGATATCAATGGTGCTACCACGCTGCCGGGGCTATATGCCTGTGGGGAGACTGCCTGTGTTGGTGTTCATGGTGCCAATCGGCTGGCCAGCAATTCCCTGCTTGATGGCCTGGTTTTTGGAGGCAGAATAGTGGAGGCGACCAGGGGGCAGTTGGAGACAGTGGTATTGCCCCGGGATCTGCCTGAACTGGAATTGAGGAGATCGGAGCAGGTGCTATCCAGGCCGCTACCAGAAATGGTAGAGGAGCTGCAGGAAATCATGTGGCAGCATGTTGGGCTGGTGCGGACGGCGGCAGGCTTGAAAGCGGCTCTGGCCCGGATTGAGGCAGGTAAAAAGGATTTAAGCGGACCTTTACAAGGGCGGGATGCCTGTCAAACTGCCAATATGTACTGGACGGCCGGGCTGGTGGCACAAGCGGCTCTGATACGTACTGAAAGCCGGGGTGGTCACTATCGCAGTGATTACCCATTTACCGATGATGCTCACTGGCTCAAGCGGGTGGTATTAAAATATGATGGAGGCCAGGAATGATGTTACAGCGTTTCTTGGTAGAGGATATTATTAAACGGGCCCTGCAAGAGGATTTGGCCTGGGGGGATGTAACTACCGAAGCTACTGTTGACCCGGATTTGTTAGGTACTGCCTATATTTATGCCAAGCAGGAAGGGGTAGTTGCGGGCTTACAGGTAGCAGCCTGGACCTTTCAGATGCTGGAGCCCCGGGTGCTAGTGGATTTCCTTTGCCGTGACGGGGAACTGGTGACTTACGGGCAACGGTTATTAAAAATAGAGGGACCTGTGCGGGCCATTCTTTCTGCTGAACGGGTAGCATTGAATTTATTGCAAAGGATGTCGGGTATAGCTACCCAGACCCGGCGACTGGTTGAAGCTCTGGCCGGATATAAAATTAAACTGGTGGATACCCGCAAAACGACTCCGGGCTTGCGAATTCTGGAAAAATACGCGGTCAGGGTAGGGGGTGGAGCCAACCACCGTTTTGGCCTGGCAGATTGTGTATTGATTAAGGATAACCATATTAAAGCCGCCGGAGGCATTAAGGCGGCAGTGAATAAAGCCAGGCAAAGAGTAGGTCATACCATGAAAATCGAGGTAGAGGTGGAAAATCTAACCCAGGTGCAGGAGGCTTTGCAGGCTGGAGCAGATATAATCATGCTGGATAATATGAATATAAACACAATCACAGAGGCGGTGGCTCTGGCTAAAGGCAAAGCGATTCTGGAAGTTTCCGGGGGTATGGATCTGGAAAAAGCGCGACAGGCCGCCGAATTGGGGGTAGACCTGGTAAGTGTAGGCAGTCTTACCCATTCAGTGAAGGCGATGGATATCAGTCTGGATCTATTTACCAGCAAGATTTCCACCTTTACGGCCGGAGAGGAAGATTAACTGGCCATGAAAGAAAAAATCCTGGAAATGTTACTGGCTAGTCCGGGAAAGCCTATCTCAGGGGAGGAAATATCCCGTTTGCTTGGGATTTCCCGTACAGCTATCTGGAAACATATTCAAGCCCTGCGGGCAGAGGGGTATGAAATTGAATCCCGAACCCGACAGGGCTATCGGCTTTTGCAACAGCCCGACCTTTTAACGGGGCAGAGTATCTGGCCTTATCTGATAGCGGATTTACGGGAACGCATTAAAATCTTTCATTTTCACCAGCTGGATTCTACTAACATTTATGCCCGTAAACTGGCTACGGCCGGGGCACCGGAAGGCACTGTAGTTATAGCTGAAAGCCAGTGGGCGGGCAAGGGGCGCAAAGGCCGCAGCTGGCAGTCAGCCTCAGGCAAGGGGATGTGGTTAACTCTCGTTTTACGGCCGCCTATCCTGCCTCGGCAAACTACATTATTACCTTTACTGACAGCGGTGGCAGTGGTGGAAGCGGTGGAAAAAACGGTGCCTGGAGCGGCATGCGGAATTAAATGGCCCAATGATGTGTTGGCGCAAAATCGGAAGCTGGCTGGTATATTAACAGAAATGAGCGCAGAACTTGATATGGTCAATTTCGTCCTGGTGGGTGTAGGGGTTAATCTTAACCAGGATGAGGAAGATTTTGCGCCTGATTTGCTTGGTACAGCTATTTCTCTGAAACAGCTGGCAGGCGATAAAGTCAATCGCGGCCAGTTTACTGCTGCTTTTATTAATGCCTTCTGGAAGCTATATGAGCGCTATTTACAGGAGGGGGCCCAGGCAGTACTGGGGCCCTGGCGTCAAAAGGCGCTGGTGCTGGGAAAAGAGGTTATCATTCATGAATATACCGGTGACTGGGCGGGTATGGCCCTGGATATTGATGAGGAAGGGGCTTTGCTGGTTCGTGATGAGCAGCAACAAATACGCCGGGTTTTAGCTGGAGATGTTACTTTACGGCTCGGGGAGGGGCAAAAAAATGATACTGGTTTTTGATGTGGGAAATACCAATATTGTTCTGGGGGTCTATGAAGAGGGAGAGCTGATTAGACATTGGCGGGTAACTACTGACCGGCACCGGACAGCAGATGAGTATGGAATGCTGATTTTTAATCTTTTTGCTCATAGCAACCTGAAACCACAGGATATAAAAGCCATTGTCATTTCCTCGGTTGTACCACCGGTAATGCCGGCACTGGAACGCATGTCCCGCCGCTATTTCAAAATTAATCCTCTCGTAGTGGGGCCGGGGGTAAAAACTGGAATGCCCATCAAATACGATAATCCGCGGGAAGTGGGGGCAGACCGCATTGTCAATGCTATTGCCGGTTATGACCTGTATGGCGGGCCCTTGATTATCGTTGATTTTGGTACAGCTACCACTTTTTGTGCCATTTCCCGCCAGGGTGAGTATCTTGGTGGAGCGATTGCGCCGGGAATTGGCATTTCGGCAGAAGCTCTGTTTTCCAGAGCGGCCAAGTTGCCACGGATTGAGTTAGCCAAGCCTAAAACAGTGATTTGTAAAAATACCGTGAGCAGTATGCAATCCGGGGTTATCTATGGTTTTGTCGGTCAGGTCGATGAAATAGTGCGCAGAATGAAGAAAGAACTAGGGGGAGAGGCTTTTGTAGTGGCAACCGGCGGTCTGGCGGGTATGATTGCCTCTGAAAGCAGCACTATCGACAAAGTGGATCCCTATTTGACTCTTACTGGTCTGTACTATATTTATCAACGCAACAAGGATCACTGGCAGTTTGAAATGGAGGAATAGTCAATGAAAATTGGTGGAGTCAGGCTGGCCAATCGGGTTTTTGCTGCGCCGATGGCTGGTGTGACGGACCGCTCTTTTCGCCAGCTGGCCCGTGAAATGGGCTGTGGTCTGGTTTATACGGAAATGATTTCTGATCTGGCTTTGCTGTATAGCAATAAAAAGACACTGGAAATGGTGGACATAGGTGATGAGCCCAAACCTATAGCGGTACAGATTTTTGGCTCCCGACCGGAAGAGATGGCCCGCGCAGCAGAGCTGGTAGAAGAGGCAGGAGCGACTATTATTGATATCAATATGGGGTGTCCGGCGCCAAAGATTGTCAGAAACAATGAAGGGGCCGCCCTCATGCGTGATCCTGAACTGGCGGGGCGGATTGTGGAGGCGGTTTGTTCGGCGGTAAAAGTGCCGGTTACTGTGAAGATGCGTAAAGGCTGGGACGAGAATTCAGTAAATGTCCTGGAGGTGGCCAAAATTGTGGAGGCTGCCGGTGCTAAAGCGGTAACCATCCATGGGCGTACCCGCAGCCAAATGTATAGTGGCCAGGCGGATTGGCGCATTATCGCAGCAGTTAAAACTGAATTGAAAATACCGGTAATAGGCAATGGCGATATCTGGACTCCCCAGGATGCGGCGCGTATGCTGGCTGAAACTGGTTGCGATGCTGTGATGATTGGCCGGGGCGCCCTGGGCAATCCCTGGATTTTTCGCCGTACAGTTCACTACCTGGCAACCGGTGAACTGTTGCCGGAGCCGACGGCTGCTGAAAAGGTACAAATGGCCAAAAGGCATCTGGATCTGTTACTGGCGGAAAAGGGAGAATATATTGCGGTTAGGGAAATGCGTAAACATGCAGCCTGGTATGTTAAAGGATTACGGGAAGCCACCCGTTTGCGAGAAGAAATCAATAAGGCAACTTCGGCCCAGGAAGTTAAAGATTGTTTAGACCAGTATCTTGCTCACCTGTCTAGGTGAGTATTTTTTTTCGCCAGGTAAGGAATAATTATGGGTAATCGGAATTTATTAGTGATAGGAGGTTAAGGACATGTTAAAAGTAGTTAGCATAAGCCTGGGTTCTTCCAGTCGCAATCATACTGTGGAGACGGAAATTGCCGGTAAAAAAATAATGTTAAGCCGTCTGGGTACAGATGGGGATTGGCTAAAAGCACGGCAATTGTTTTGTGAATTGGATGGCAAAGTGGATGCCTTTGGTCTGGGGGGAATGGATTTGTATGTTTATATTGCCGGTAAAAGATACACTTTCCGGCAGGCAGTCAGGTTGATCGAAGGGGTACATACGCCGGTTCTGGATGGAAGCGGGCTGAAAAACACCCTGGAGAAACATGTTATTAATCTATTACAGGAGGAAGGGATAGTTAAGTTCGTTGATAAAAAAATTTTGCTGGTTTCCGGGGCGGATCGTTTTGGTATGGCAGAAGCTTTGATACAGACTGGAGCCCAGGTGGTTTTCGGGGATTTATTATTTGGCCTGGGATTGCCTTTTCCTATGTATAATTACCAGACTTTCTGCCGCGTGGCCCAGATGGTTTTGCCGCTGATTACCCAAATGCCTTTTTCTTTGCTCTATCCAACTGGAGAAAAGCAGACTGTCAATACTCCTAAGTTTACCCGCTTCTTCGCAGAGGCGGATATCATAGCTGGAGATTTTCTGTTTATCAAACGCTATATGCCCGGAGAACTGGAGGGGAAAATTATTATAACCAATACGGTAACCGCTGCTGATATCAAGGAATTAGCGGATAGGGGAGTACATAAAGTTATTACTACCACACCTGAATTTCAAGGCCGTTCTTTTGGGACCAATGTGCTGGAAGCTATGCTGGTAGCCCTAAGCGGAGCGAAAACAGCTTTAACCGCTGAAGAGTATCTGGAAATAATCCAGCGTTTTGAAATCAGGCCGAGGGTGGTGGATCTAAGGGTAGCTTAAAAGTAAATGGAGGGATGGGGATTGTCGGGTTTTGCTTTTATACTTCACCCTCTGAAGGTGGGGGATTATTACCGCAAATTCCCCTGGGCACGTTTTTTACCGGAAAAATGGGCCGAGCGGGGTTTGGCTCATTTGCCCCCGCTGGTCCTGGGCAAAATCGAAGGTCTGCCAGTGGAGGGCTGGCTGATCAGTTGTCCCTTAACCACGACCATGCTTGTAAATCAGCCCTATCCCAAGGTGCACCGGGTCTTACTCAAGTCAGGTCAGCTGGCGACAAAACTTGGGGCCAAAATAGTAGGCCTGGGAGCTTTTACTGCTGTGGTGGGCAATGGCGGGAGGGAGCTGGCCGAGGAATTGCCCATCGCTGTTACCACTGGCAACAGTTATACGGTGGCGACAGCTGTCGAGGGGCTGGAGACAGCAGCTAAATTGGTAGGGTATGATATCAGTAAGGAGGAAGTAGCTGTAATAGGCGCTACTGGCTCTATAGGGCGAGTATGTGCCTTTTTGTTAGCCAGAAAATTCCCCTACTTAAACCTGGTGGGAAGAGACCAGCGAAAACTGGAACGGGTGGCCCGGGATCTTTTGCGAGAAACGGGAGTAGCTGCGGCTATTACTACTGATGTGGCTAAAGCTTTAAGGCGATCGGCCCTGGTAATATCTGCGACCAGCAGCCGGGATGTTGTTATCCATCCTGCTCACCTAAGGCCAGGAGCGATTGTCTGTGATGTGGCCCGCCCCCGGGATGTGGCACGGGAGGTAAATGAGGCAAGGCCGGATGTACTGGTAATTGATGGCGGCCTGGTAGAGGGCCCCGCCGGTCTCGTTTCTACCTTTAACTTCGGTTTACCGGCAGGAACCTTTTATGCCTGCATGGCGGAGACGATGATTCTGGCACTGGAAGGACATTATCAAAATTATTCCCTTGGTAAAGAATTAACTATTGAACAGGTTGAGAAAATAGCGATGCTGGCTCAAAAACATGGATTCAGGCTAAGCAGGTTACGCAGTTTTGATCAACCGCTGGCCGAGGAGAAAATTAACAGAATAAAAACAATTGTGGCTGCCTATAATAATGGTCGCCTGCAGCCGTTGAATCCTGCGGAATTTCTTGACAATGCAGGTAGCTAATTTTATAATTAAAAATTAAGGTGTGTTGGTTCCTGGTTTAACCTGCACAAAAAAGGAGAGAGATATATGGAAAAAGAAGTTATTTTAACCCCAGAGGGATATCGGAAATTGGAAGAGGAACTGGAGGAACTGAAAACAGTCAAGCGTCGTGAAGTAGCTGAAAGGATTAAGCAGGCTATAGAATTTGGCGATATAAGTGAAAACTCCGAGTATGAAGATGCCAAAAATGCTCAGGCATTCATCGAAGGGCGGATCTTGACTCTAGAAAAGATGCTGCGCAATGCTCGCGTAATCAATGAAGGGGATATCCACACCGATGAAGTAAGCCTGGGTAGCAGGGTATTGCTTAAAGACCTGGAATTTGGCGATGAGGTAGAATATTCGATCGTAGGCACGGCGGAAGCAGACCCTGCTCAAAATAAGATTTCCAATGTTTCGCCGGTAGGTAAAGCGATTCTGGGAAGACGCAAAGGAGAAATTGTAGAAGTAGACGTCCCGGCAGGTAAGCTGAGATATCAAATTCTCGATATTCACTAGGCAGACAACCGGCTGTGTAGCCGGTATTTCCTTTTTCATTAGGAGGGACAAGCATGGAAACACAGGAACGGGAATTAAATGAGCTGCTACTGGTAAGAAGAGAAAAACTACAGGAATTGCGTAATAAAGGGATTGAGCCATTTGGTGGCAAATTTGAGCGTACCCACTTAAGCCAGGAAATTATCGATAACTTTGGTGAGTTAGAGGGACAAAAGGTTATCATTGCAGGGCGAATCATGGCCAAAAGAGGCCATGGCAAGGCATCATTTGCTCATCTTCAGGATGGGGCAGGTTTGATTCAAATTTACGTCAGAGTTAATGATGTTGGAGAAGAAAACTATGAACTCTTTGTTAAAGCTGATATAGGCGATATTATCGGAGTGGAAGGAACAGTATTCAAAACCCAGAGGGGTGAAATCACTGTTTCTGCTACAAAAGTGACTATGCTGGCCAAATCCCTGCGGCCTCTTCCGGAAAAGTGGCATGGTCTAAAGGATGTTGAATTGCGTTATCGCCAACGCTATGTAGATTTGATTGTGAACCCGGAAGTTAAGCAAACTTTTATTTTACGCAGCAGAATTATCCGGGCCATCCGCAACTTCCTGGACCAAAAGGGCTTCCTGGAAGTGGAAACACCCATGATGCAGCCCATTGCAGGGGGAGCAGCTGCCCGCCCCTTCATTACCCATCATAATGCCCTTGACATGACGTTATATTTGCGGATAGCACCAGAACTGTATTTAAAAAGGTTACTGGTTGGCGGCTTTGAGAAAGTATATGAAATAAACCGTAACTTTAGAAACGAAGGCATTTCTACAAAACATAATCCGGAGTTCACTATGCTTGAGTTATACCAGGCCTATGCTGATTACAATGATATGATGAGGTTGACGGAGGAGCTGATTTCTACTGTCGCTCAAGAGGTTCTTGGTACGACTCGAATTGTTTATCAAGGGACTGAAATAGACCTGGCGCCCCCCTGGCGAAGAGTCCCTATGCTGGAGGCAATTAAAGAGCACACTGGTATTGACTTTACAAGAATTAATACCGATGAAGAAGCACTGCAAGCTGCTAAATCGGTAGGTGTAGAGCTAGATAAACAGGCTACGCGCGGAGATGTTATTAATGAGGTATTTGAAGCAAAAGTTGAACCTCATTTAATTCAACCTACATTTATTATCGGGCATCCGGTTGAAATTTCCCCTCTGGCTAAGCGTAATGCGGAAGATCCGCGCTACACTGACCGGTTTGAGTTATTTATTTTCGCCCGCGAAATGGCCAATGCTTTTTCTGAATTAAATGATCCTATTGATCAAAAAGAGCGCTTTTTGAAACAAGTTGAAAAGCGTAGCGCCGGCGACGATGAGGCTCATATGATGGATGAGGATTACATAAATGCACTGGAATATGGAATGCCGCCTGCTGGTGGACTGGGTATCGGTATCGACCGGCTGGTGATGCTATTAACCGACTCGCCATCAATACGGGATGTTATCTTATTTCCTCATATGCGTCCAAGGGATTAAAGAGCAGCGAAAGCTGCTCGTTTTTTATGAAAGAAAGAGTATGGACGAAGAGTTTTAAAAAAACAGCAGATTATGAAAACTGCACAGTATTGCGACCAAGGTCAGATGATGATATATTATGTCATGTCGCGGCGCTGAGGAAGCGCGATTGACAGACATGAAGAGTAATGTTAGAATAATTTTCGCAAACCGCAGCAAAAAGTGTTGACAAAGACATAAAGCTGTGGTATGATAACAAACGTCGCTGATACGAGGTTCGAAGTTCGAGGTACGAAGTTCGAACAGGAAAGCAACAATACTGAGGTTGATTAGAGGCGAGCAGATGACGCAGTAATGCGAAGCCTATAATCAACCGAGCTAGCCTATAATCAACCGAGCTAAATGAGGTTTTTTAGAAGCGAGTATGACAAGGCGCCGGCAAGGAGAGGCCGCAGGCGTACTGGAGGTACGTCGAGGACCTCGACGCAGACGGGAACGCAGTCAGACGAAGCTTATAAAAAACCGAACAGATCCTTGAAAACTGAACAGGATGTTCTACACCGTAAAACGGACTCGTCAGTTTCACGAGTAACTAAATTTCGGATGAAAACTTTTCGAGATATATTCGGAGAGTTTGATCCTGGCTCAGGATGAACGCTGGCGGCGTGCCTAACACATGCAAGTCGAGCGGAGCCGTGAGGGAGCTTGCTC
>NZ_FUXM01000033.1 GCF_900167165.1 Carboxydocella sporoproducens DSM 16521
TTGAGAAGGATGGTGTGATTTACTTTGAAGAAAAAGAAAAGAAAAAACGAAATGGCCGAGATAGAAGATCTACTGCTGGACTGGGAGCTTCCCTTCGAAGGACAGAAGAAGGAAACCTATTACAATTATCATTGTCAGAAATGTGGGTATAAAGAGGAAGTGCCAGCATTTATCGTAGATGAGATGAAAGCTATGGACAAATTGGATAACTTGGGCTCACCAGGAATGCCAATTTTGGAATGTCCTTATTGTCCTGGAGGCATGGTTTATAAAGGGGAAAAAGAGTAAGCTTTGCGGCTTACTCTTTTAAGTCGCCCGAAGGGCGAATTTGTTCTTGCTGTATAACTGAGGCTGAATAAGGGCAAATTATGTTATGGTACGAGTAAGGAAAGGAGATGATATTGTGGCTAGATTGCCGATTGGTACCCTGGTTCTAGTAATTGTTTCTTTGTTAATTTATTTTGGTCTGGCGCACCGGATTCTGGACAGAATGCGGCTCACTGACCGACAGGCACTGGTGGTCATCGGCTTAATGATCATTGGTAGTTTTATTACAATTCCGGTAGCAAGAGGACTAGTAGGAGTAGATGTGAATGTAGGTGGAGCGCTGGTACCACTGGGGTTGTCAATTTATGTACTGGGAAAAGCGGGTACAGGCAAGGAAATCTTTAGAGCCTTAATAGCAGCTGTGGCAGTTGCCATTGCAATCAGTTTCTCTACGGTATTTTTAGGGGGTACAGAGCCGGAGACAATGTTTATGGATCCTATTTACTTTTATCCCCTGGTAGCGGGTGTATTAGCCTATGTTGTAGGACGCTCCCGGCGTTCAGCTTTTATCTCTGCCATACTGGGGTTAATGCTGGCAGATGTTTTCCAGCTGGTCTGGTATTATGCTAAGGGTAGAAGCGGATTTGTCAGTTTTGGTGGGGCAGGTGCTTTTGATACGTATATACTGGCCGGCGTACTGGCCGCTTTGCTGGCAGAATTGATAGGTGAAACCAGGGAACGGCTGCAAGGAGGACCGGCCCGGGAAAACCGAGATCCTGAGTTGATAGCAGGACTTAAGACCCCGGAAATGGCCAGTATGCTGGGGGCTGACCAGAAGAAAGGGGGAGAAAAAGATGAGCAACAAAAATAATAGGCTGCTGGCAATTGGTGGTTTGGTATCCCTTCTTCTGACTTTAGGTTTGATTTATGCCCGGGACAATGGGACTTTAGGACAATGGCTAGCTATGAACAGCAAAGTTCCAGTCTTTCAACCATTAAATTTATTGAGTGGCAGTGATGAGACAGAGCGGGAATCAGGATATTACATCTTTAAAGATGAGCAGGGGAAAACCATTCATATGACTGCCCTGCCAGTTTTTGTCGGAGATGAATACATTGCGGATGACAATAAGCATTACAGAGTAGAGAAGATCGAGGGTGATGTTGTTAAATTAAAATACATTGGGCAGGAAAAGCTGGCTTATAATCCAGCCTGGGATGAACCGATGAGCTTGCCAGCTCAAGCGGGTGGTGGTAAAAAACCGTTGATAGCTATTTATCACAGTCATAGTGATGAATCGTATGTACCAACCGATGGTCGGTCCAGTATATATGGCAATGGCGGGATTTACAAAGTCGGGAAAGCCTATGCAGCTGCAATGAAACAAATTGGCCTTAATGTAGTTCAAAGTCTGCGCAAACATGATCCCCATGATGCTAATGCCTATCATCGCTCGCGCAGAACTGCTACAGAATTGTTAAAGCTAAACCCTGTCGCACTGGTGGATGTGCATCGGGATGCTGTTCCGCCCGATGTTTATCAGGCTAAAATAAACGGCAAAAACGTTACGCAGATCAAGCTAGTCGTGGGACGCAGAAATCCTCGCAAAGGGGAAAACCTGACCTTTGCCAAAAATATTAAAGCATATCTCGATAAACACCGTCCAGGTCTAGTAGAAGGCATTTTTATTGCCAAAGGAAACTACAACCAGGACCTATCGCCACGGGCAATCTTGATCGAAGTTGGATCTCATACTAATAGCCGAATTCAGGCTCAGGAAGGCGTAAAATTGTTTGCTGATGCTGTACCCCGGGTCGTTGGGGTAAGTACTACTACCGGTCCAGGAGCAGCGCCTCCGGGTGCAGCTGCCCCTGATAAATCTCTAAGCTTGAGTGATGAAAACCGCGGCTCCTGGACGGGGGCTTTTCTGGCGATTGTACTGGTGATTGCAGCTGGTATCGGTTTTCTGCTGTTAGCGACCGGCTCTGGGGCAGCTACCTGGGATAGATTGCGGAACTTCGCTTCCCGGGAACTGGCCAGTGCCCTGGGGTTAAAAAAGAAAGAGAATAAGGGTGGGGAAAAAAGAGAGTGAAGATAATCTATAACTGTTATGGTGGCGCCCATTCATCAGTTGTAGCAGCTGCCCTGCATCTGGGGCTGCTGGACAACACCAGGGTCCCCGGAGAAAAGGAGTTGCTGGAACTGCCTTTATTTGATGGGACCTGGGAACATGACCACGGGCGCCTTTTTTTCTTTGGGATTGATGATAAACAAAGGGAAATATATGTTTTGGGCAAACGCAATCTTGGCCACCAATTGAATGACTTAATCCATCTGGCTGCTCAGGCAGCAGGCATAACCAGGGAGGAATATTTACTGGTGGATGCCTTACCATATGTCAACTGGTTAATGGTAGTAGGTGGTTATACTTCCCGGAGATTGCACTGGGAAAGATTGGGTAGACCAATAGTTATAAGAGGGATACAAACTTTTTACTGGCAAATTGTCAACAAGGTTGAGCAGGTAAAAAAGCTGGTACCGATTACAGAAACAAAAAAATGGGTTCTAAAAAACGGAGCAAATATTACTGTTGACCGGGTTTTAGCTTGCCGCGTAGTAAGAAGTTTCTGGCTGGCCTGGGGCATAACTGGCATTTCCCTTGACTTCCTGGCTGCGATGGTTAATAATGAATAGAGTGATTTATAGTGTTGAGGTGGAATATGACACAAGCAGCTGTTATTGCCAGTGTCCAGACTGAAAGTTTTGGAGAACGGATAGGGCTTAAACCAGGCGATCGGATCTTAGCAGTTAATGGTGAGGCGGTCAGGGATTTAATCGATATGCAATTCGCTCTGGCCGAGGAAAAGTTGAGCTTAACTATTGAACGAAGTGGGGCAATTTTTACTCTTTCTGTACAAAAACAATGGGATGAAGACCTGGGTATAGAGCTGGAAAGCGCAGTTTTCGATGGGATTAGACGTTGCGCCAATCGTTGTAAATTTTGTTTTGTGGAGCAAATGCCGCCAGGGATGCGGGAAAGTTTATATGTTAAAGATGATGATTACCGTCTTTCGGTATTGCATGGGAATTTTATTACCTTAACCAATTTAAGAGAAGAAGATTTACAACGCATTGAAAAACTACATTTAAGTCCGCTTTATGTTTCAGTACACACGACTAACCCGGAATTGCGACAGGAATTGATGGGTAACAGGAAAGCGGGGCAGGTATTACAACAATTGCAGCGATTAGCAGCTGCCGGAATCGAGCTTCATACCCAGATTGTTTGTGTACCTGATTACAATGACAGGGAAGAGCTGGACAAGACTGTTGCTGATCTGGTAAGTTTATATCCCCAGGTTCAGTCTATTGCGGTTGTTCCTGTCGGGCTGACAGCCCATCGCAATGGATTAGCAAAATTAAGAACCTTTACCTCTCAAGAGGCCGCAAACTTAATTGACCAGGTAGAGCGCTGGCAGGAAAAGAACCGGCAGGAGTTTGATTGCTATCTAGTTTATGCAGCCGATGAGTTTTATTTAATGGCAGGGCGATCCATTCCTGAGAATGAACGTTATGAGGATTTTCCCCAGTTGGAAAACGGGGTTGGCCTGGTCAGGACATTTCTTGATAACTGGGAGGACTCAAAAGAGGAACTGCCCAAAAAACAGGGTAAGAGCAGGAAAGCTTTGTGGATCACGGGGGTTTCTTTTGCAAGGGTACTGCAGCAGGTTGCCGCAGAGGCGGAGGCAATTACCGGGGCAAAATTTGAGGTTCTGGCTGTCCCGAACCGTTTTTTTGGCCCAACAGTGACGGTTACCGGATTGTTAACCGGGGAAGATATATTAGCAGCTTTATCTGAATCGCAAAATGTGGATGTGGTTTTTCTGCCTGATATTATCTTTCGACGTGGAGAGATGGTTACCCTGGATGGAATGACTGTAGATGAAATTGCAGATAAAGCTGGAGTGAAGGTTGAAGTTATCAGTAGTAACGGGGAAGATTTAGTAGTTATGATAAAGAGGTGGTTGACAGGTGAGTAAACCAATTGTAGCCATAGTGGGGAGGCCAAATGTAGGCAAATCCACATTGTTCAACCGGCTGGTGGGTGGCCGGTTGGCTATTGTTGAAGATATACCTGGAGTTACGCGAGACAGGATTTATGGGGATGCGGTTTGGTTAGACCATGCTTTTACTGTAATTGATACTGGTGGTATTGAATTTTCCGGGATCGAAAATGAAATTGCCAATCAGATGAAACACCAGGCCCAGCTGGCCATGGAGGAGGCAGACGTTATTTTATTTGTAGTTGATGGAAAGGAAGGTCTGACCATCAATGACGAAGAAGTAGCCAATATGCTGCGCCGGGCCAATAAACCAGTGGTACTGGTAGTGAACAAGGTGGACAATTTTGATCACACTGAACAGTACAATGAGTTTTATGCCCTTGGTTTAGGGGAACCTATTCTGATCTCGGCAGCCCACGGCTATAATATTGGGGATTTACTGGATGAAGTGGTGAAACACTTTTCACCGACAGAAGGGGAGGAAGAAGATGATGATGTAATAAAAATAGCTGTCATAGGCCGACCCAATGTGGGCAAATCTTCTCTGGTTAATGCTTTGCTGGGGACAGAACGGGTTATAGTTTCCGATGTGCCTGGGACTACACGCGATGCTATTGATACTGCCCTGGAACGGGATGGCCAAAAATACATTATCATCGATACTGCCGGTATGAGACGCAAAGGCAAAATCGCAGATGTAGTGGAACGCTATTCTGTAATTCGATCCTTGCGGGCAGTGGATCGAAGTGATATAGTCCTGATGGTAATAGATGCGGTAGAGGGATTGACAGAGCAGGACAAGAAAATTGCCGGTTATGCCCATGAAAGTGGCAAAGGTTGCATCCTGGTGGTAAACAAATGGGACCTGGTGGAAAAAGATGATAAAACGGCTTTGCGTTATACGGAGAAATTGAGAGAAGGTCTTGGTTTTATGCAATATGCTCCGGTCATCTATGTTTCTGCCAGAACCAAGAAAAGAGTGGCCAAGATTTTGGAACTGGTAAAATTTGTAGCAGATCAACAAAATATGCGAATTGCTACCAGTATTTTGAATAACCTGATCAGAGAAGCCACTTATCTGAATCCACCGCCTTCAGACCGGGGTAGAAGGTTGAAAATCCTTTATGCTACCCAGGTAGCTGTTAAACCGCCTACATTTGTGTTATTTGTAAATGACAGTGAATTATTGCATTTCTCCTATCAGAGATATATTGAGAATCAGTTACGTCAGACTTTCGGCTTTGAGGGTACTCCCATACGGATTATTCCCCGTAACCGGCAGGAGGAAAAAGAATGAACTGGTGGTTAGGAATTATCCTGGTTATCGCTTCATATGTTCTAGGGTCTGTTGCTTTTGGCTATGTGGTGGCCAGAGCTGTGGCCGGAATCGATATCCGCAACTATGGCAGTGGGAATGTCGGAGCTACCAATACCTGGCGAACACTGGGCTGGAAAGCCGGGCTTATAGCTTTTGCAGGTGATTTTGCCAAGGGGGCAGTAGCTGCCTGGCTGGGCAAACTCTGGGGAGGACCGGCCTGGGGAGTAGCACTGGGGATTGCAGCAGTTCTGGGCCATACCTATCCGGTGTTTTTACAGTTCAAAGGAGGTAAAGCTGTAGCCACAGGTGGTGGGGTACTTTTTGCCCTTAATCCGTCTATTACCTTGCTGGCTTTAGGGATCTGGGGTGCTATTCTTTACATAAGTGGCTATGTTTCACTGGCCTCATTAATAGCAGCAGCCTGTACCCCGTTCCTGCTCTTGATGTTTGAGCCATCCTGGGCAGTTCGCATCTTTGGTATAATTGGCGCCAGTATTGTTATCTGGCGGCATAGGAGCAATATCCAGCGTTTGCGTACAGGGACAGAAAACCGGATTGGTCGCAGTGGAAAGAGGAGGGATTAGCACCATGAGGGTAGCGGTTATTGGGGCCGGCAGCTGGGCTACAGCCCTGGCGGTTCTATTAAGCCGGAATGGGAAAGAGGTAACTATGTGGGCCCGTCGTCAGCAGCAAATAGAGGAGATGCTGGAATATCGGGAGAATCGCAGCTATCTGCCCGGTGTTAGTTTGCCACCTCAATTGCGGTTGACGGCGGACTTAGAACTGGCCCTGGCTGATGCGGAAGCGGTTGTCCTGGGCGTGCCCAGTCATGCGGTCAGGGAAACTATTAAAAGGGTCGCCGGTTTTTTAAAACCACAACAACATAGATTAATAGTCAATACCGCCAAAGGTCTAGAAGAAGGCTCTTTCTTGCGTTTAAGTCAGGTAATTGCTTCTGAATTGCCGGATGTGTTTCGGGATAAAATTGTGGTTTTATCAGGGCCCAGTCATGCCGAAGAGGTAGGGCGGGAAATACCCACAGCAGTGGTGGCAGCGGCAGCCAAACGGGAAACAGCTGAAGCTGCGCAGGATTTGTTCATGTCTCCTGCTTTTCGCGTTTATACCAATCCCGATGTTGTCGGCGTGGAGCTGGGGGGAGCCTTGAAAAACATCATTGCCCTCTGTACAGGTATTTCGGATGGACTGGGTTTTGGGGACAACACCAAGGCTGCACTGATGACAAGGGGTCTGGCGGAGATAGCTCGTCTGGGCAGTTCTTTAGGTGCTCAACCTTTAACCTTTGCTGGTCTGGCAGGGGTTGGTGATTTGATTGTCACCTGTACCAGTTTACATAGCCGCAATAGAAGAGCCGGAATATTGATTGGGCAGGGCAAGAAACTGGAGGAAGCTCTGGCTGAAATCAAAATGGTAGTTGAAGGGGTGCGCACCTGTAAAGTAGCTAGAAGTCTGGCTCAGAACCTTGGGGTTTCTATGCCTATCACGGAACAGGCCTATCAGGTGCTGTTTGCTGGAGCAGACCCCCGGGAAGGAGTAGCCAGACTGATGCAAAGGGGTAAAACCCATGAGATGGAAGAGGTGGTTTTAAACCAGCACTGGTAAAAGTAGAGCTTAAGAGGCTTAAATGCCTCTTTTTTTGTTCTTGACAGAGAGACAAATAGTGTTGTAGAATAATAGCGAATTGCAAATCATAATCTACAACAGCAGTACGGAAGGAGAGATCAGGAATGAAGGTACGCAAAACAATGGCTGCTGCTCTGGCGGCTCTGCTGGGGGTAGGGCTTTTAGCAGGTTGTGGCAGCGGCAGTAGCAACCAGCCGACCGCCAAAAGCCAGGATAACAGTGCTGCGGGCGGAGATGTAATTAAGGTAGGAGCTAACTATGAGCTGACCGGAGGCATTGCCACTTTCGGGAATTCCAGTGTAAACGGGATTAAGCTGGCACTGGAAGAATTTAACCAGGCAGGGGGTGTGAATGGCAAAAAGATTGAACTGGTCACAGCAGATAACAAGAGCGATGCTGCTGAAGCCACTAATGCCATGACCAAACTTGTGACCCAGGACAAAGTAGTGGCAGTGTTGGGCCCGGTTGCCAGTTCCAATGTGCTGGCAGCAGAACCGGTAGCAACTCAGAACCAGATTCCGCTGGTTACCTCCTCGGCGACTAACCCCAAGGTAACTGTGGACCCTGCAACCAACAAAACCAGAGACTGGATTTTCAGGACCTGCTTTATTGACCCATTCCAGGGTGATGTAGCAGCCCGCTTCTCTTTCAATGACCTGAAGGCGAAAAAAGCAGCTATCTATGTCGACCAATCCAGTGACTATTCCAAGGGGCTGGCAGAAGCATTTAAGAGTGGATTTACCAAACTGGGTGGTGAAATTGTTTCCGAAGAGGCTTTTGTCGCCAAGGATACCGATTTTAAAGCTACCCTGACCAAAATCAAGGCTAAGAATCCTGATGTAATCTATGTCCCTGCTTATTATGAGGAAGTAGGTAAGATTATCCGTCAGGCCCGGGAACTGGGGCTTACCCAACCTATCGTTGGCGGAGATGGTTTTGATTCCCCCAAGCTGTTAGAAATCGCTGGCAAAAGCGCACTGACCAATGTCTTCTTTACCAACCACTATACCACTATGGATACTTCTCCGGTGGTACAGGAGTTTGTCAAGAAATACAAGGACAAGTATGGTCAGGAACCGGATGCTCTGGCTGCTCTGGCCTATGATGCTGCCAAAGTGTTGTTTGAAGCTATCAAAACTGCTGGGACTCCTGACCCTGTCAAAATCAAGGATGCCCTGGCTGCTACCAAAGACTTTAAAGGTGTAACCGGAACCATTACCTTAGATGCACAACATAACCCGGTTAAGAGTGCGGTAATCATGGAATATAATAATGGTGCTCTCAAATTCCGCACCAGGGTGGAACCGTAACTGAGGTAAAGACGCCTGCATATTTTATAATGCAGGCGTTTACTTTTTTTGCTTTTTGTCGAAAATTGTAGCGAAAAATCCCTTGCCAGCTGATACTGTTATATGATACCATCTATTAAGATAGAGAAAATATGCTCAAACAATAGGAGAGGTTGGTTGTGATGGAATTAATAGGTTGGGTTGTCTGGTTGGTGCCGGCGTTATCAATCTGGGCAGCACTGGCCCAGTGGGCCTGGTGGCGGGAAAAAAACAAAAAAGAAGAGTTGTTAAGGTTAAATCGCGAATTGTATCATAAAGCCATTATAGATGATTTAACTGGTGTCTATAATGTAAGATACTTACATTTGAAGTTGCGAGAATTCGTGCAGCGGGCTCGCCGCTATGGGCGTCCTTTCGTACTGGCCTGGATCGATCTTGATTGTTTCAAGCAATACAATGACACCTTTGGTCATCTGGCTGGTGACCAGGTCCTTAAGACTTTTGGTTCTGTTTGCCAGGAACAGCTTCGCATTGATGTGGATTTTGCTTTTCGCTATGGAGGTGATGAATTTGCCCTGCTGCTGGCAGAAGTAAGCAGAAAAGAAGGAGAGCAGATTATGGAGCGCTTGCAAAATGCTTTTAAGCAAGCAGTGGACTATAAAGTTGGACTGAGCTATGGACTGGTAGAATATCAAAATGATTTTACTCCTGAGGACATGCTGCGAACAGCTGATGAATTAATGTACCAGCAAAAAAAGCAACACAAGGCGATTCTGGGAAAATGACGACTAAATCATTGTATGTCGTCATTTTTTTTGTCCACATCAAATATATTTTTAGTGTTAAAACCTGCCTGTCTAAACTGGCAGGAAAATTGTAACAGGAGGAGGGAGGCGTGGTTATGGAGAGGATAGACATCTTTCACGATATCGCCGAAAGAACCAATGGCGATATTTACCTGGGGGTGGTGGGTCCTGTCCGTACGGGTAAATCCACTTTTATTAAAAGATTCATGGAACTTATGGTCATCCCCAATATCAAAAATGTCTATGACAAGGAAAGGGCCCGGGATGAGTTGCCTCAATCGGGGGCTGGACGGACAATTATGACCACTGAACCCAAATTTATTCCTGATGAAGCAATCGAAATCAACATTGGCGGCAGTGTTAAGGTAAAAATGCGGGTTGTAGACTGTGTGGGCTACACGGTACCAGGAGCCCTGGGCTATGAGGAGGACGAAGGGCCCAGAATGGTGCATACTCCCTGGTCGGAAGAAGCGATTCCCTTTCAGGAAGCAGCTGAAATCGGTACTCGCAAAGTGATTACTGACCATTCCACCATCGGGATAGTGGTAACGACTGATGGCACTATCACTGATTTGCCGCGCTATGCCTACGAGGAGGCAGAGGAAAGGGTTATTGCTGAACTGAAAGAACTGGGAAAACCATTTGTCGTGCTATTAAATAGCACCAGGCCCCATGGGGCCGAGGCCCAGGATTTGGCCCGGGAACTTGCCAGTAAATTTGATGTTCCGGTTTTACCGGTAGATTGTGCAGAGCTGAATCAGGAGCAGATTATCAATATCCTGCAGGAGTTACTGTTTGAGTTCCCGGTTAATGAAGTAAATATTAATTTACCCCGCTGGATTGAGGAATTACCCCCCAATCACTGGTTAAGGGAAAAGTTTGAAAGCGCTGTTCGGGATGCAGTGCGTTATATAAAGCGCCTGCGAGACGTGGATCGGGCAGTGGAGGCACTGGGGGAACATGAATTTGTGGCTGGAGTAGCGCTGAGGGAAATGGATATGGGAACTGGTGCTGCTACAGTGGACATGGAAGCCCGGGAGGACTTGTTCCTGCAAGTGTTAAAGGAAGTAACTGGATTTGAAATTGAGGGAGAGCATGATATTTTACGTTTAATGCAGGATCTAGCAGTGGCAAAACGGGAATATGATAAAGTAGCGGAAGCTTTAGCAGAAGTAAGATCTACTGGTTATGGTGTGGTTACACCGCGTCTGGATGAAATGAATCTGCAGGAACCGGAATTGATCAGGCAGGGCAATCGATTTGGCGTCAAGCTGAAAGCCAGCGCTCCTTCCTTGCATATTATCAGAGCGGATATTGCCACTGAAATAACCCCCATTATAGGAACCGAAAAACAATGTGAGGATCTGGTACAATCCATGATGAAAGAATATGAAACTGACCCCAGAAAAATCTGGCAATCAGAAATCTTTGGCAAGACATTGCATGATCTAGTCAGGGAGGGAATACAAAATAAGGTGCAAAGGATGCCGGAAAGTGCCCGAGTCAAACTCCAGGAAACTTTGCAGAGGGTGGTCAATGATGGTAGTGGTGGCCTGATTTGTATTATTGTATAAAAACAGGGTCGGCTTGCTGGGCCGACCCTGTTTTTTCATACTTCCAGCTGAATCCGGTAATGTTCCAGCCAGTAGTTAATTTGAATCAAATAGGCAAACAGCTGGGGCAAATTCATTAACTGACCGAACCAGGGGTAACTAAAACGCCCCGGATCCTGTTCCAGTAAAAAGGAGAGATAATCCAGATCAACAATTTCTCTGAGTGGACTTGTTTTCCTGGCCAGGATCTGAGAGAGATCTGTTCTGACCAGTTGATAGTATCCGGGATTATGGGTTTTGGGGTAGGGACTTTTCTTTCTGTTTAAAATTGATTCAGGCAATAAATCTTTTAAAGCAAGACGGAGAATACCCTTGGCCTGACCGCCATAATTTTTGAGCTCCCAGGGTATATTCCAGGCATACTGCACCAGACGATGATCACAAAAGGGCACCCGCACTTCCAAACTGGCAGCCATTGTCATTCGGTCTTTGCGGTCCAGTAAAGTGGGCATAAAGCGGGTCAGGCTCAAGTAAGCTATCTCGCGCAAACGTGCAGCCTCAGGGCTTTCACCTGCCAGACGCGGAACTTCAGCCAGGGCCGCTTGATAGCGCTCATTTACATACTGGTAGGGTTTTAGTTTGGGGAGCAGGCCAGGTTTTAGCAGTTTTGTTCTTAAATCCAGGTTCAATGACCAGGGAAATGTATTAGCCTGGATAGCATCGGGGCGATGAAACCAGGGGTAGCCACCGAAAACTTCATCAGCGCATTCGCCTGAGAGACCAACAGTGGCTCGCTTTTTAATTTCCTGGGAAAACAGCAGTAATGATGAATCAATATCTGCCATGCCGGGGTAGTCTCGTGCTGTTAATGCTGGTATAAGAGCATTATAGAGATCTTCTGAGTGCAGTAAAACCCGGTGGTGGCTGGTATTATAGTGTTCACTGGCAATTTTAATCCAGCGGTTATCATCATCGGGAACAAAGCTAGAAGGTTGAAAATACTGGTCATTACCACAATAATCAATTGAAAAAGTCTGCAATTCCTCCCCTTTCTGGGTGAGAGTACGGGCGGCAATGGCTGTGATAGCGGTAGAATCCAGGCCCCCGGATAAAAGCGTACATCTTGGTACATCAGAAATCAACTGTCTTTGTACTGCATCGATAAATAAAGAACGGACCCGTGCTGAAGTTTCCAGCAGATTGTCCTGATGGGGGAAGCTGGTTAGCTGCCAGTAAGGTTGAACTTCAAGACCTTGAGGGCTATAAACCAGATAATGTCCTGGTTTTAATTCATACATACCTTTGAAAACACCATAACCCGGGGTACGGGCAGGGCCGATCAGAAAAATCTCCGCCAGTCCTTCTGCTGTAAGCACTGGTTTTACTGCCGGGTGAGCAAGGATACTTTTGGGTTCCGAAGCGAATAGCAATCCAGATGCGAGGGGGTAGTAGAATAAAGGTTTTACCCCCAGATGATCCCGGGCCAGAAAAAGAGTTCGCGTGGTTTCATTCCAGACTGCAAAGGCAAAAATACCATTGAGTTTGTCAAGGCAGGCAGCACCCCAGTGAATAAAAGCCAGCAAAAGAACCTCGGTATCGGAATAGGAGAAAAAGCGATAACCAGCAGCAAGCAACTCTGAGCGAATTTCTTCAGTATTATACAATTCACCATTATAGACCAGCACAAAGTGTTGACCTTTTTCCAGGCGTTGCATGGGCTGTTTGCCACCTGTCGGGTCGATTACCACCAGGCGTTTGTGTACCAGTGCTGCAGAATAAGAGAAATAATAGCCTTCTTCATCCGGACCACGGGCAGTCAGGGTATTACCCATACGCTGCAATATATTTGCTGATTGGGTTAAATCGGCCTCCCAGTCAATCCAGCCAGAGATTCCACACATGCGACTCCCTCCTTGTCCCTAAATAAAAAAGTCATCCGGTATCTTACCGAACGACCCCATTGCCGCGGTATTAATAATCTATGCCAGTCGTAAAAAAAGTTTTCCTGTATAAAAAACGGAGAAATAAGCTGAAAAACAGTATAGAGTAAAGATATTTCTCTATAACCATTACTCAATTAGTTGGCATAATTTATATCTTTGTATATAATGTCTTTCATATAGGTTCATCATTCCGTGAGAGAAAGACAGAAAGGGAGGACGAGGAGAGTGGGTAGAGAGAAAAAGTTTTATCTAGTTCATGAGGACATTTTGCCGGAAGCGATTAGAAAAACTGCCCAGGCGAAAGCGATTCTGGCCCGGGGTGAGGCCAGTACTGTTCATGAAGCTGTAGAAAAGGTTGGCCTGAGCCGAAGTGCATTTTACAAGTATAAGGATGGGATTTTTCCATTCTATGAAGCCAGTCGCGGTAAAATTGTCACTCTGGCATTATTGCTGGAACACAAAGCTGGTATTTTGTCGAATGTGTTAAACACTATTGCCAGCGTAAGAGGGAACATTTTGACCATAAACCAGAATCTACCACTACAGGGAATGGCCAATGTAACCATTAGTCTTGAGACGGCGGAAATGATGCAGGATGTAGATGGCCTGGTGCGCACTATTGAAAACATTGCAGGTGTCCGCAGTGTAGAAGTGGTAGGACAGAACTAAGGGGAGGGGTTATTTTGCAAAAAAGAGCAGTAAAAATCGGAATAATTGGCTTTGGCACTGTCGGTCGTGGAGTCTACCGGATTTTAACAACCAACCAGGAAAAACTGATACAGCGGGTAGGAATTGGCCTGGAAATTGCCGGTATTGCCGTGCGTGATCTCAAGAAACCCAGACAAATATCGGCGCCTCAGGATTTATTTACAGCTGATCCCTGGCAGCTGGTAAATGATCCTGGGATTGATATTATTGTTGAAGTCATGGGTGGTACTGAGCTAGCCAGAGAGCTGGTATTACAGGCATTGCGAAACGGCAAAAGTGTAATAACTGCCAATAAGGATTTAATTGCTCAGCATGGTCAGGAACTTTTTGCTGAAGCCGATGCTGCCAGGGTTGATTTGTTGTTTGAAGCCAGTGTTGGTGGTGGTATACCCATTATTAGACCACTAAAACAGTGCCTGGCTGCCAATAATATCAGTCAAGTTATGGGAATTATCAATGGTACTACCAACTATATGTTGACCAAGATGACCCAGGAAGGCTCAGATTATGAAGAAGTATTACGAGAAGCCCAGGCGATGGGATATGCTGAGGCTGATCCCACTGCTGATGTAGGGGGATTTGATGCAGCCCGTAAATTGGCGATACTTGCTTCTATAGCCTTCCATACCAGAATTACCTTTGACCAGGTATATGTCGAGGGTATTACCCGGATTTCTGCCAAGGATATTACCTACGCGCGGGAAATGGGGTATGTGATAAAATTGCTGGGTGTAGCCAAAGAGCATGAAGGTCGGGTAGAAGTAAGGGTACATCCGGCCCTGGTTCCCCAGTATCATCCTTTAGCTGCGGTTAATGATGCCTTTAACGCTATTTTCGTTCGTGGTGATGCAGTAGGCGATACCATGTTCTATGGCCGGGGAGCGGGAGAGTTGCCTACGGCCAGTGCGGTAGTTGCGGATATTATGGATGCAGCCCGCAATATCAATCTGGGCAACCGCGGCAGGATCTCCTGCACCTGTTATGAACAAAAGGAAATTATTCCGATCCAGGAGATGGAAGGGAAATATTACATTCGGCTGCGTGTCCTGGATAAACCAGGGGTACTAGCGGCTATCGCCAGTGTATTTGGCCAGGAAGAAGTAAGCTTGCGTACAGTCATTCAAAAAGAAACCATCGGTGATAAGGCTGAGCTGGTACTGGTAACCCATTATACCAAAGAGGGGAATGTGCGACAGGCTTTGCGGACTATAGGTGCCATGACTACAGTAGAAGAGATTGCCAATGTTATCAGAGTGGAAGGAGAGGAAGTTTAGTGTTCACAATCCGCGTGCCGGCTACGACTGCTAATCTGGGACCGGGTTTTGATTGCATTGGCCTGGCTTTGAATTTATACAATGAAATCAGGGTTGAATTAAATGCGAAAAATGAATTTAGACTGGAAATTGAAGGCTGGGGCGCGGAAGAATTAAAGAAACCGGAAAATAATCTGTTTTTGCAAGCCTGTCAGGAAATCTTCGTAAGATGCGAGCAGAAAATGCCAGGCTTGAACGTCTTTTTCTTGAACAAGATACCTGGTGGGGCAGGACTGGGAAGCAGTGCAGCAGCGCTAGTGGCTGGTCTGGTAGCGGGGAATTTGCTGTTAGGTGAACCTTTTACCAGGCAGGATTTGCTGGAAATTGCAACGACTCTGGAGGGGCATCCGGATAATGTGGCACCGGCGTTACTGGGTGGTTGCGTAGTCGCCGTTAAAACTGAAAATAGAGTGGAATGGTTGAGATGGGAAGTGCCTGCTGAGGAACTGGCAGCGATAGCAGTTGTCCCCAGATATTTGCTGGCGACTAAAGTGAGCAGACAGGTATTACCGCGGACGGTTTCATTTGCGGATGCGGTATTTAATGTCAATCGGGTAGCATTGCTGGTGGGCGCTTTTGCTCAAAAAGCCTGGGATAAACTGGCGGTGGCTATGACCGACCGGTTGCATCAGCCCTACCGCATGCCATTAATCCCGGGGCTGAATGAAGCCCTGGCCGCTGCCCAGGAAGCTGGAGCTTATGGTACAGCCTTGAGTGGGGCAGGGCCCACAATTCTGGCCCTGGTTGCGCCGGAACGCAAGCAGCAAGTGGCAGAAGCGGTGAAGGAAGCATTAAAAAAGAAGGGGATTAGTTCAGATGCTTATTTGTTAAGTCCTGCAAACAGAGGGGTATGGATTGAAACTTAGAAATTTAGATAGGAGAGGTGTTCGGGGTGGCGTTGGTCGTCCAGAAATTTGGCGGAAGTTCTGTAGCGAATGCAGAAAGAATTAAAAGAGTAGCCCGCCGGGCCGTGGAATGTTTCCGGGAAGGTAATCAGGTGGTTGTAGTTGTATCGGCGATGGGAGATACAACCGATGAATTATTGAACCTGATGAAACAAATTACCCTGGACCCAGATCCCAGGGAACAGGATATGCTGCTGAGCACCGGGGAACAAATCAGCATTGCCCTGCTGGCCATGGCAATTCAGGCGGAAGGGGTAGCAGCTATCTCTTTAACTGGTCCCCAGGCAGGGATTAGAACTGATAATGTTTTTAATAAAGCCAGAATTAAAAAGGTTTTGACCCAGAGAATTCGGGAAGAACTGGCTAATAACAAAATTGTAGTGGTTGCTGGTTTTCAAGGGTTAAATGAGGATGGCGAGATAACCACTCTTGGCCGGGGTGGTTCAGATACGACCGCGGTGGCTCTAGCGGCTGCTTTAAAAGCAGATGTCTGCGAAATTTTTACTGATGTTGACGGGGTTTATACTGCTGACCCCAGAGTTGTACCCCAGGCCAAAAAGCTGGCGGATATTTCCTACGATGAAATGCTGGAACTGGCCAGTTTGGGGGCGGTAGTATTGCAGCCTCGGGCAGTGGAGTTTGCTAAAAACTATGATGTGCCAATTCATGTCCGTTCCAGCTTTAATCATGAGCCCGGGACAATAGTCAGGAGGGAGAGTACCATGGAAAAGGAAAGGGTTGTAAGCGGTATAGCCCATGATTTAAATGTAGCCAAAATAGCTATTTTTGATGTGCCAGACCGGCCGGGGGTTGCCAGAACTCTATTTCAGTTACTGGCAGAACAAAATGTCAATGTAGATATGATCATCCAGAGTGCGACCAGGAATGACACCAATGACATTTCCTTTACCTGTGCCCATGATGACTTGTCCCGGGCCCTGGCTGCAGTGGAGCAGGCCTGTTCCTTGCTAGGCGCTAAAGGCTACACTTACGATGAAGATGTAGCAAAAGTATCCATAGTCGGAGCAGGAATGGTTTCCAATCCCGGGGTGGCAGCCAAAATGTTTGAAGCACTGGCTGAGGAAGGCATTAATATAGAAATGATTGCCACTTCTGAGATAAAAATTTCCTGCATTATTAGAGCCAGTGATGTCAAACTGGCGGTACTGGCCTTGCATAACAAATTTCAACTGGAAAAGCCTTGATTCTGCGGAATCAGGGCTATTTTTTTTGCCTTTGGCATAAACATGAGAAAAGGGACAGGTATGAGGGTAAAGGGAGGGACAGCCAGTGCTGGAAAAGGAATTGTCAGCAATCGGGAGCGATTATGATCTGGAAATAGTCGATTGGGAAAAGAGAGAAGCAGGTTATAAGTTGCTGACAGATAAGGGTAAAAAATATTTACTGGTTAACCAGTATGACTTGCTCAAAATATTGGAGTCTACCGGTACCTTAAGGCCGAACTGGCTCATTAAGCCCTGGCAGGATCGTTTTGGCAGTTTTTGGGGAAAAAGTGAGAGTGGGGATATATTTTTTTTAACCGACTGGCAAGAAATTGTTCCGGCTGACTGGCAAAAAGCAGAGCAGCGCAGAAAAATGACGAAGACTCTGGCTGAGTGGCATGAAAAAGTTATGCATGCTGCCGAGGGGACTTGTCAGGAAAAGTTAAAAATACCTCAGCCCTGGTGGGAGAAAGCTAAAGGAGTTATAGCTCTGGCTGAAAAGGTAGCCAGGGCTGCGGAAATTGCTAACAGGCAGGAAATTAAAAATTACTGGCAAAAACTGCTGGCCCAAAATTGTCCTGGAATAGATGATTATCGTCAAATTTCCTGGAGTATTGGCGACAGAGGAGCTATATTTAACAACTATGCCGGGATATGTTGCTGTATCCCGCCACTGGAGATTGCCCGCTGGCTGGAATTGAATGGCTGGATGTGGCAGTGGCAGGATGAAGTGCTGCTGGAGATCTGGTCTGACTACATAGAATGCAGAAATATACGAGATGAAGAGATTTCATTGTTGCAGGCAGCATTGATTATTCCAAGGAAAATAGCTCTGGGTTTTGCTCGCTATGAATCGCTGGCTCATTTTGAGGAAAAAAGAGAAATATTTATTGAAAAATTGGTTAATGGACTTTGGGGGTGATCGGATGTACTGGGAGGAAAAGGATGAAGAACTGATTGTTCATGAAGTCTTACATGAATACAATTTGCGTCAGCTTAAGAAAATTAAAAAATCCGAAACAGGGTATAAGATAATGACCGAAAAAGGACCAAAACATTTAAAAAAATATAACGGGGAACTGGCGGGAATTAAGTTTGTGCGCAGGGCCACTGAACATCTGGCTAAACAGGGCTTTAGGCGAATAAATCGTTTTATTTTGACTAAATATGGAGAGCCCTATGTCCAGTGGGGAAAAGACTACTGGTATCTAACCGATTGGCGTGATGGCAGAGAGTGTGATTTTGACAAGCTACCTCAGCTGGATCTGGCAGTAAAAACCCTGGCCCAGTTTCACCAGGCAGCGTGTGGCTTAACTTGTACTGAAGATGAAGGCATTTTCTGGGGAGAATTTAAAGACCAGCTAGTTCAACGGGGGAAAAGACTTCAGGACTGGGGAGCAGTCCGTAATAGCGGGGAATTTCTCGGGGACTTGCAAGTTTGTTCTCAACTGTGGGAACAGATTAATCTGGAAAGTCTGAGGGATAATGCGCAAAAAGAGGGAGTTTTCGCCCATGGTGCTTATGGGGAAAGTGCCCTTTTACGCGTCAAGGAAACAGGCATGTTTATTGTCAAAGAGGAGCCCATCAAAAGAGAATTGCAGGTTTTTGATTTAGCACGATTGTTAAGCCGTTATTTACCCAAATATAAATGGGATCTGTATGTTGGAAAATTGTTACTGGATATTTATGATGCCTATCGTCCCTTACAAGGAGAGGAATGGAAAGTACTGGTAGCATATCTGGCTTTTCCCATGCGTAAGTACCGGCTTTTCCGGAAATATCAGACCGAAGTAGTGCTGGATGAAAGCAATTTTATGCTTAAGTTACAGGAAGAAGCTGAACTGGACCGGCTCAAGCGGGAGTTTTTACAGCAAATTATCAGGGAAAGGGAAATCGGTTTAGTTCTATCCTGAGTACCTGGGCTTTTGTCACTCCTGGCCCGAGGAAGGCATATAATGGAATACCTCGGCTAAGGAGGAGGAGAGAAATGGATACTTATGCTGTGATAATGGCTGGCGGGACGGGTACAAGGTTTTGGCCCAAAAGCCGTTCGCGATTTCCTAAACAATTTTTGCCCCTGTTCGGCAATAACAGTCTATTGCAAACTACCTTTAATCGCGTCAACCGAATTCTTAATCGCAATCAGATTCTGGTAGTTACCAACAAACACTATGTACAAACAGTAATCAATCAATTGCCCCAGTGCCTGTTCAGCAATTTGCTGGTGGAACCAGTTCGGCGGGATACAGCATCCTGTATAGGCCTGGCGGTAAGTTATATTTACCGGGTGAATCCTGAGGCAGTAATGGTGGTGCTGCCATCTGATCACTTTGTAGCGGATGAGGAAAAGTTTCTTCAAACTGTCCAGGAAGGTATAGAGTGGGCTCGAAAAGGCGACTGGATAATCACTATCGGCATAAAACCCAGTGAACCGAAAACTGCTTATGGCTATATAGAACTGGGGCAGGAACAGAGAGAGGGGGTCTGGCAGGTAAAGAGTTTTCGGGAAAAACCGGACTTAGATACTGCCATTAAATATCTGGAACAGGGAAATTTTTTCTGGAATGCTGGAATATTTATTTTTCGAGCAGAGGTTATGTGGCGGTCCCTGGAACGCTACCTGCCTCAGGTACATCAAGCTCTCAATCAGGTAATTCCATATTGGGGTACTCCTCAGCAGACAGAGATTATTAAAAAAGTTTATCGACCTCTGCCTAAAGTATCAATTGATTACGGGGTGATGGAAAAAACTGATAACTTGCTGGTTTTAACCGCTGATTTTGGCTGGGATGACCTGGGGAGCTGGAGTGTTCTAGGCCGTGTTTTACCCGTTAGTGATGAAGGAAATGTGGTAATGGGGCAACACCTGGGTCTTGATACCAGTAACTGTATTCTAGTTACAGAAAACCAGCTGCTGGCCACTATCGGTATCAAAGACCTGATCGTGATTGCAACAAATGATGTGATTTTAATATGCCCCAAAGATAAAGACCAGGAAGTAAAAGAAATGGTAAAACTGGTTAGAAATTCGGAATACAGGCGTTATTTTTGAGGTGGTCATTATGTACTGGTCTGTAATCTTCTGGGGAAGAAAATCAGAGAAACTCCAGCTAATTTTTTACCAGGACGGCTGGCAGGCGGAATGGCCCTCTACCTGGTCTGTTCAGGAACTAAAAATTAATACTGAAAGGGTTAAACCACTGGCCTCTAATTATGCAGCAGGTACGACATCTCTTCAGCCCTTTTCAACTTTTCAAATCAGTTTGATTTTAAAGGATGGTACTAAGAAATTCAATTTCTTTGGCAATTCTTATTATATCCCAGTATTACCAGCCCAGCCGGTCAAAATCCCGGCGGTGCATCAGAGGTGGTGGCTGTTAAATGGGGGGATTGCCAGTGATTCCTGAGTATGTAATTCAAGCCTATGGCTTCAAAGTTACCAGAGTAGAAAAAATACGGCGAATCTGGCGCTGTCATACCGAGCGTCATGGTATCTGGGGCATAAAATGGGTTGAATATCCACCAGAAGAGTTTAGCTTTATCTGGCAGGTCAGTGAACACTTGAGGAAAAAAGGATTTGAATATTTCCCCCCTATTCAGCAGACCAACGAGGGAAAGGGCTGGGTACCTGACCACCAGCGTGGGATTTGGTTTGCAGTTCCCTGGTTAAATGGTAAAAAAGCAAGTTATGAAAAATGGGAACATATTAAGGCCGCTGTCGATCTCTTGGTTGCATTGCGTTTGGCAGGACAGGGTTTTTACCCTCATAATCCTTATCCTGGCCGGATTCACTTGGGACGCTGGCCAGCTTATTTTAAAAATCGATTACATGATTTAAGGAACTTTCAGCAACAGTTACAAAAAAAAGACAGACTTAGTGAGTTTGACCGGTTGTATAAGCATTATCTGGCATATTATATCGCTCAGGGGGAAGAGGCCATTTCCCGCCTGGAAGAAACGGACTACTATCTTTATTGTCAGAAGGAAAAAACAAAAGGAACTTTTTGCCATCATGATTTTGCTCATCATAATTTGCTCTTGTACCAGGGAAAAGCTCATATTATAGATTTTGACTATTGCCTGTATGATCTTCACTTACATGATTTTGGGAGTTTGGTTATCAGAGTAATGAAGAAAAATCGCTGGAAAATCAGATCGGCTGAAAAAATTCTCAACTATTATGCTGAACTAAATGGCCTTACAGAAGCAGAACAAAAAATTCTGGTGGCTTTCTGGCAATATCCGCAGGATTTCTGGCAGCTAGGGTTTTCTTACTATATTGAGCAACTGCCCAGGACGGAAAGAGAATTTATTAAAAGACTAAAAACGGTTTTGAAACAGGAAAAAGAGCGGCTTAATTTCCTGAAGGAAATGAAAAAAGCTGCACAAATTTGAGGAGGGTTGATATGGAGAAGGTAGTTTGTCAGGGGATTTATCAATTATCGGAAGATGCTACTCCATTAGAACGGATTACGGCCATGGCGGTAAAACCGGAGATAAAAGAGATTTTCCGGGATGAAGACAAATGGACAGTAGCCGGGATTGTCGAGGTTGTAATAGAAGGGGAATGCCCACGGGAAAAAAATGATGAAATCGATGATACTGATGGCCTCATGTTTGACAAGGAGACAGAGGTAAAACCTTTTACTGTCAGTATACAAACAGCAGGCTCATGGCAAGTTCAGTTTGATTTGCCTGAAAATGAAAAAGAGCCGGATGTGGAAATGGAGTTAAAAAGCCATGAAGCCTGGTTGGCAGCTGAAGGAATCGAGTGGTCGGTTGAACTGGCACTGGAATTAAAATGGCCGGAAGAACAGATTGCAGCCGAGGAATCCATAGAGACAGGGGTTGAGGAATTAACCGAAATGGCTCCCTGGCTAAAGGATTGGGTTGAAGTAAAACCGGTATGCAGTGAGCAAATAGGAACAGGGACGATTCCTATCTGGGAAGTTAAAGAAGAAGTTAAAGAAAACAAAGAGATAAGTGTCAACAAGATTTATACTCCTAATAAGCAGGCACCTAAACCCATTGCGATGGCAAAAGGGAGAGCAAAAGTGACTATGTATTTTGTGAAAGAAGGAGACAGCTGGGAAACCATTGCCCGCCATTACGGAGTAGGGGAGGAAATTCTGAAACAGCGCAACCCTGGTTGTCAGCTCTTGGCCGGGTCAGTTCTCTGGGTGCCGAGGGGATAGATAAACATGCAACAGTTTTTGCTTTATCACGAGGAAAATCAACAATGGGGTATGGCCTTGTGGTCGGAAATGGAAAACCAGTCCTGGTATCAAATACAGTTATGGAGTCATCCTGCCCAGCAGGGAAACAACAAAAATAGCTACTGGGCCTGGGTGATCACAGATGAGGATAAGATAATCAGGCTAGAGCGCATGCAGGAGTGGGGCTGGAGTGGTTATTTTATTATCGGCAACCTTAATCTTGACCGGCCAGCCAGGATTAAGCAAATTATTATCAGTCAGGAGGACAGGAGCAGTAAACCAAAACGACCAGGAAAAATCATTGCCTATAGCCGGAAAATGCCCATTCCGCCGGTCTGGCTACCTTTGCCTGATCCTGCGGCTCATCCCCGGCAAATAATTGGGGTAATCTGGGATGAACGGGGGGAAGTCAAATACCTGGCTCATGGTATCTGGGGCAAAAGAGAACAGCCCCCGTTAAGCCAAACGGGGGCATTTTCACCTTATCGTACCTTTGAACCTGCTCTGGGGGAAGCTGGTAAAAATGGCTGGGGCTACTGGTTGATGTATTGGAATCCTAAGACTAACCAGATAGTATTTCTTAATCGTTAAGCCAATCCTGAGCTGCTGAAAGCAGATAATCGACTTCGGCAGGGTTTTCCCCTTCACAATAGAGGCGTAAAACTGGTTCAGTACCTGAGAAGCGAAAAAGCAGCCAGGCGCCGCTGGAAAAATGGACCTTAATGCCATCCATTTTTTCCTGGCGCTTAATTTTTTCCCCGATTTTAGCGGGGATAGTATTGAGTTTATGATGCCAGCATTCCAGTTGTTCGGGACTGCAAACCAGATCAAGCCGCTGGTAGTGCCAGGGGCCAAGCTTTTGCTTTAACTGGTTTAGCAGATTTGGTAAGCTTTCCCTGCTGATTAGTTGCAATTCCAGCAGGTTGAGACCGGAAAAAATTCCATCCCGTTCAGGTAAGAAATCGGGAAAACCAAAGCCGCCGCTTTCTTCGCCACCAATCACCACTTTTTCCTCTTGAATCAATAGAGGTGCAATGTGTTTAAAACCAATAGGTGTTACTATTAATTCCAGGTTATATAGCCGGGCCAGCAGGTCTACCTTGGCAGTAGTAGAAAAAGTTTTAATCACTTTGCCGCACTTTTGTTTATTTTCTACCAGATGATAGAGAAGCAGCAGAAAAATATCCTGAGCGGTTATTATTTCTCCGCTTTCGATGACAACACCGAGACGATCGCCATCTCCATCAAGAGCAAGGCCCACAGTTTGTTGCTGTAGCACAGCTTTTTGTAAGTCACGTAAGTTGGCGGCAATGGGTTCAGGATTCAAGCCACCGAAAGCAGGATTAATTTCAGCATGAATTTCTTTTACCTGCCAGCCATAATTTGCCAGCAAACGGGGAAAATAGCCCTGGCCGGAACCATAAAGACAGTCCACAATCACTTTTTGTCCGGGCTGATTCATAAAAACTGCTCCGACCCTGTTGTGTATAGCCTGCAGATATACTTCATCAAAATCCTTTATTTGCCAGCAACCTTTGGCAAAAGGTTTGGTTTCCTTTCCGATCAATGTTTCAATCCAGGCTGTGTCGCTAGCTGGAGCTGAGGAGCCATACTCATTCTTGATTTTTATTCCCAGCCACTGGGGTGGATTATGGCTGGCGGTAAGCATAATCCCTCCTGCCGCCTGTAGATGGCGGATAGCATGGGAAAGGACAGGAGTAGTTATGGGCTTATTTGCTAATAAAACCCGATGGCCAAGCCAGGAGAGCTGTTCTGCACAATAGCGTGCAAAACGCTGGGCCTGGAAGCGGGTATCATAACCGATTAGCAAGAGCACACCTTGCCGGTATTTATGAAAAAAAAAGTTTCCGACAGCAATAATGGCCTGGTGCACATTGGCAAGGATAAAATCTATTCCGATTTCACCGCGCCAACCATCTGTACCAAAGCGGATGGACATAACATCGCCTCCCCCTGCTGGTTACTATAAATTTATTCGCCAGAATTTCACCTTAACACCGCTGTTGTCATATATTACAACACCAGCATGTTGAGAGGAGGAAGGCCTATGTGTCGCCAGGGTATGGCTGACGAATATAAATGCATGCCGATGATGCCGATGATGCCTATGATGCATCATCCAATGATGTACCATCCCATGATGTCCCATGCAATGATGCATCCGATGATGCACGGTCATTCGATGTGCCCAATGATGTGTATGATGCAGATGATGTATATGTATATGATGATGCAGATGATGACCATGCATCATTGTCCACCCCACTATGGCATGAAAAAACATAAACATCATAGCAGTTAACGGGCTGCCAGGGCAGCCCGTTATCCTCTCTAAATTTGTCTAAAACCAGGAGGTAGGTGACAGCCGTGAAGATCGGAATCGATGCCCGTGCGGCCATCTGGTACCGGGGAACGGGAATTGGTACTTATACTTACCAGCTCTTGCGCTCTCTATATTTAATAAATCGGCAGGAATTCAACTGGCGTTTTTTCTGGCCCGGGGACGAATATCGGGACCTGGACATAGCCAGTGATTCCATTTTTAACTCCATTGAAAAAAACAAGGATAAATTCTGGGAAGAAGTGCATATTCCGGCACGTATTACCGATGAAAAAATAGATTTATATCATGTGCCGCAGAATGGAATTGGATTGCCCAAAGGCAATAGTTGTCCCATGGTGGTAACCATACATGACCTGATACCATACATTTATCCGGAAACGGTTGGCAAAGGCTATCTAAAAGTATTTTTGCAGGAAATGCCTGGGATTGTAGCCAGAGCTGCCCACATAATTACTGTTTCTGAGTGTTCAAAACAGGATTTGCTCAGGATCTTGAAAGTTCCTGCTGAAAAAATAACAGTTACCTACGAGGCACCAGAGCCAATCTATCGGCCTGTACCGCAAAAAAAAGCGCGTGCTTTTGTCAGTGAGCACTACGGCATACAGGATCAGTACATTCTTTATATCGGCGGGTTTAGCCCCCGGAAAAATGTTAAAGGGTTAATCAATGCTTTTAAAGAAATTCGAAAAGATGTAGGTTATCCAATCAAACTGGTACTGGTCGGTAAACAGGTAAGGGAGTATGGGGATCTGGTAGTATTAATCGAGGCCCTTGGGCTGGAAGAGGATGTTATTTGGACGGGATTTGCCGCAGTAGAGGATTTACCTTATCTTTATGCAGCGGCTAATCTGTTTGTCTATCCTTCATTCTATGAAGGTTTTGGTCTCCCACCCCTAGAAGCAATGGCCTGCGGAACTCCAACTATTGCTGCTAATACATCCTCAATTCCTGAAGTAGTGGGAGAAGGAGCATGGTTGTTTAATCCCTTTGATTCCATGGAACTGGCAGAAAAAATGTATAAATTGTTAACAGATGCAGATCTTCGCCAGGAGCTGGGTAGGAAAGGATTAATGCGAGCAGGGGAATTCAGCTGGAATAAAACTGCGCTGGAAACCATGGAAGTATACAGGAGAGTACTGGGAAAGCGGGGATAGACAATGCAAGAGCAGGCTCCGCTGAAGGTATTAACAGTTCAGGAAGTGGCCCAGGTTTTAAAAACTGATCGGGAAAAGGTGGAAAAATTAATCGCCAGTGGCCGCTTGCCTGCAATGGTTTTGCCGGGGCAAGAAGTTAGAATCAGGGCGGAGGATCTGCTAACTTTTCTCAAAAACGAAACGGCTCAGTATACTGAATTAAAGCGAAAATATCACAGCTATCAACAGGAAAGGCTGGAGAAGCTGGAAAGGGCCTTACAACAGCTAAAGATAATTCCCGAAAAACTCAATCATGGCCTCCAGGGTGAATTGAATCGGGCGGCAGGAGACTATAGCAGAGTACTAGAGCTAAAAGAGGTTTTTGAAGATATTTATAAATTAACCAGAAGAATTTTAAAGACCCAGCAGCGAGTGGAGAGCAGAAAAAGCTCTGATCATGATGATTACTTTCAGCAACTGGAAATAGAATGGCAGGAGTGGGAAAGGGAAATCGAAAAATGGCAAGACCGTTTTTTGACCAGAGCCAAAAAAGCCGGTAAAAAATTAAATTTTGGCCTGGCTCAGGTATATCAAAATTTGGTACAAATTCTAATAAATGAGTGGGACAAAATAAGAAAAGAAAATTTTTAAAGAGCTAATTGCGTTGTCAGAAAATCCTGACAATCCAAGGGATTAGCGAAAGGTCAAAAATAAATTTACCCCAGAAAAAGGTGTATAGAAAAGGGTTTTTAGCGCAAAACAAGAGGCTGAGGGAAAAATTCACCCCAGCCTCAAATGTTGTAAAAAATAAGCAACAGGCATCCACCTGTGGTAAAATTGAAGTTGAAAAGACAAAAATCCTACCCAGGGAGGGATGCCTGTTATGGCTATTATACCACAAATTAAGCTATTTGAGTGGACAGAAATACAAACAATTGGAGATTTAGTTCGTTTACGGCTGGTTCTGGATTAC
>NZ_FUXM01000034.1 GCF_900167165.1 Carboxydocella sporoproducens DSM 16521
ATAACGGGCTTGCCCAGAGTGAACAGGAGGCGTATAACTCCGTCTGGCCTGACCTGAAGTTATTGGCCCTGTCCGTACGGTGACCCCGTTTAGCCGGTGTCGGAGAAACCGGTAGGCGTCCTAACAGGACGCGGGAGGCGGAGTTATACTCTCACCGGGAGGTCAGCATAAACCGGTGCAGTACTCCCGTCCGGGTGGAACTCCCGGGCCGAGGTCCCCTGTCGCCCTGCCCCGCGGGGGCAAATCAAGTATTCGGAAAGGAGGCGAAATCCTGGTCTGGGGGCCGACTTGACTGAAAATAAAAATAGTCAAGTTTTTTGAACCAGGTGGAGAGCTTTGGGCAAAGTTATCGCTATTGCCAATCAAAAGGGCGGGGTAGCTAAGACTACTACTGCCGTTAATTTAAGTGCCTGTCTGGCAGTGAAGGGCAGAAAAACGCTGTTAATTGATATTGACCCCCAGGGAAATGCCAGTTCCGGTTTGGGAGTGGATAAAGATAAACTGGATGTTTGCATCTATGATGTTATTATTAATGGCTTGCCATTGTTGCATGCGGCTTTGCCTGCCGAAATTGCCAATCTGGAAGTGGTTCCGGCTACCATTCAACTGGCTGGGGCGGAGATTGAGCTGGTGGCCATGATTGGCAGAGAGAGCAAACTGAAAAAGGCTCTGGAAAAAATCAGGGATAAGTACGATTATATTATTATTGATTGTCCTCCCAGTCTGGGGCTATTGACCTTAAATGCCTTGACAGCAGCTGATAGTATTTTAATACCCATCCAGTGTGAATATTATGCTCTTGAAGGATTAGGTCAATTATTAAATACTATTGAGCTGGTGCAAAAACACCTTAATCCGGATTTACAGATTGAAGGGGTTTTATGTACCATGTTTGATGCCAGAACCAATCTTTCGCTTCAGGTAGTAGAGGAAGTAAAAAAACATTTCCCGGAAAAAATCTTTAAAACCATTATTCCCCGTAATGTTAGGCTAAGTGAAGCCCCCAGCTATGGCCAGCCTATTATTACCTATGATCCTCGTTCCAAAGGGGCAGAAATGTATCATGAGTTGGCAGAGGAAGTGATTGAACGTGGCTAAAAAAGGCTTGGGTAAAGGTTTAAATGCTTTGATACCCGGGCGCAAGGAAGAAGAAACCCGGGAAAATGGGGTTAATGAAATACCGGTTGCCTTGATAACGACCAACCCCTGGCAACCGCGGCAGGAATTCAATCAGGCTCGATTGGAGGAACTGGCCAAATCCATTGAAAAGAGTGGTCTAATTCAGCCCATAATCGTCAGAAAAACCGGTGATGGTTATCAATTGATTGCCGGGGAAAGAAGATTGAGAGCTTATCGGTATCTTGGCAAGGAAACAATTCCTGCTATTATCAGGGCAATAGATGATGGTCAGGTTCTGGAACTGGCCCTTCTGGAAAATATTCAGCGGGAAGAGTTGAATTGTCTGGAAGAGGCAGAGGCAATCAGGAGATTACAGGAAGAATTCAATTATACTCAGGAAATGTTAAGTCAGAGGTTGGGCCGTTCTCGTTCGGCTATTGCCAATACCCTGCGATTATTGCAATTATCGGAGCCGGTTAGAAAAGCTTTACGAGATGAGCAGATAACTGCTGGTCATGGGCGGGCCCTCCTGGCTTTGAACAGTGAACAGGATCAGAACCTGGCCTTGAAACTGGTGATTGAAAAAGGTCTTTCAGTGCGGCAGACCGAAGAACTGGTAAAAAACTGGCCCCGACAGCAAAAAAGTGAACAGACCAGGGAAAAAAAAGAAAAGAAAGTGGCTGCTGTACTGGTTGATATAGAGGAGGTTTTAAAAAGAAAACTGGGCACAGGAGTAAAGGTAAAAGGAAAAGAGAATAAAGGTAAAATCGAAATAGCTTATTACTCGGAAGAGGAGTTACAGAGGATAATTGAATTAATAGCCGGTGAGGAATGTTTCACGTGAAACATTTTAAATCAACACAGGGATAAACCTGTGTTATTTTTTTGGTAAAAATTTTGTCTATTCAGGGAGTAAAGCTGAATGTTATAATATTTAGCGTGATTAGAAAGAAGGTGAGAGGAGATGGATCCACTTACTCATGGAGTAATTGGTGGACTGGTGGCACTGGGGGCAGGTAATGCTGTCAGTTTATCAGAACCAGCTTTTATAGCATCAGTACTGGGGGCAATGGCACCTGACCTGGATATTGTTTATCATCTCAAAGGGCAATTAAGCTATCTGGAAAATCACCGGGGTAAATCCCATGGGCCAATGGGCCTGATCCTCTGGAGCAGCCTGGTTACATGTTTTTTGGCTTTATTTTTTGATGATATCAGCTGGCAGACCTGGGTTTGGGCTTTAATTGGTGGAATTAGCCATACCTTAATGGATGCTTTTAATTCCTATGGTATCCATTTTACCAAGCCTGGTAGAAGTAAAAAAATCTCATTTAATCTGGTACAGGTGTTTGATCCGATAATTTTGCTGCTGGGAGTACTGGGATTAGTGTATTCTTCGCCATTTCAGGCAAGATTAGCTCTGCTGGCCATTGCGGGCTGGATGGTGGTGCGTTATTGTTGTCGCAAAATAGGAGAGAATAAAATTAGAACCTGGCTATCCAGAGTAAAAGGCCAGCAACCGGATAAAATTATAGTAATGCCAGCGATGTGGGGATTGTGGAAATGGGATTTTGTGGCTGAATTTACCAGTCAATACATCAGTGGTAGCTGGTGGATGAATACGGATAAAAAGGTGATTTTAAAAGAAATTGATAAAGTGGAAAGGGATATAAAAGAGAAAGTCCTGGAAACGGAAGCGGGTAAATTCTTTACCCTTTTGACTCCTGTTTATGCCATAACCAGAGAACGATGGCAAGACCGGGAAGCTTTTGTTCTCTATGACCTGCGCTATTTAGTGGGTGACCGCTATTTACATCGGGCAACTGTGATTTTGAACGAACAGGGCCAGCCTCTAACCCAGGTGATTCAGCCCTTTAGTGAGCAAAATTGTATAAATTTATAAACATTGAACCCGCTCGTACCCCGGGCGGGTTTATCATTGAGGCAAAATGTGATATGATACTATATATGCAGCTTAAAAGGGGGGAAATACAAAGTGATCTACCTGGATAATGCAGCTACTTCCTGGCCCAAACCCCCGTCGGTAGCAGAGGCAATGACCAAAGCAGTGAAGGAACTGGGGGCCAATCCGGGACGAGCAGGGCATCAGATGGCATTAGAAGCAGGTAGAGGTATTTATCGTACCAGGGTTTTATTAGCGAAGTTGTTTAATATCAAAAACCCGTTACGGATTGCTTTCACCCAGAATGCCACTTATGCCCTAAACCTGGCTTTACTGGGTCTCCTTCAACCAGGAGATCATGTAATCACTTCTACCTTAGAACATAACTCTGTTGCTCGACCCCTGTATTATCTAAGCCAGAGAGGAGTCAAATTGACCAAAATCGGACTGAATGAAGCCGGGGAATTTGATCTGGATTTACTGGAGAAGTCTTTTCAGCCCAATACTCGCCTGGTTTGTCTAACCCATGGCTCCAATGTGAGTGGTCATATCTTGCCGATAGAAAAAATCGGAGCCCTTTGCCGGTCCAGACAGGTCAAGTTTATGGTTGATGCGGCGCAGACAGCAGGGGTTATCCCCGTGGATGTAGAAAAGATGAACATAGATATTCTGGCTTTTCCAGGTCATAAAGGGTTATATGGACCCCAGGGCACCGGTGGTTTATATATAGCCGAGGGGATTGAACTAAAACCACTGGTTACCGGAGGTACT
Source organism: Carboxydocella sporoproducens DSM 16521 (assembly GCF_900167165.1). NCBI lineage: Bacteria > Bacillati > Bacillota > Clostridia > Eubacteriales > Clostridiales Family XVI. Incertae Sedis > Carboxydocella > Carboxydocella thermautotrophica. The sequence goes on from NZ_FUXM01000034.1 coordinate 3,794, forward strand.
GGTTCCCATTCGGAATATATGGAGCAGCCGCAAGTAATGCCAGACCAGCTGGAAAGCGGCACTCCCAATACTCCGGGGATTTTCGGTCTGGGTGCCGGTGTAGAATTCGTTTTGAAAACGGGAGTAGAACAGATCCATGCCCGGGAACAGGCATTAACAGAAAAATTGCTGGCCGGTCTGAGAGCTTTGCCTGAAGTTATCGTGTATGGGCCGGCCGAAGAACGTTTGCCGGTGGTTTCCATTAATATCAAAGGGGCAGAGACTTCAGAAGTAGGGTTTATTCTGGACAAGGTCTTTAATATTGCCTGCCGTACCGGTTTGCACTGTGCACCGGAAGCCCACAAAACTCTGGGAACATTTCCGATTGGAACAGTGCGTTTCAGCCCGGGCTGGTTTAACACAGACGAAGATATAGATAAAACAATCGAGGCAATTAAAACCATAATTAAAGAGATGAAGGGAGCATAGGGAGTGGGGACGATTATCAATGTACTGGCGATTATCGCCGGTACTATTATCGGGATTATTCTGGGTCGCAGTTTTAAAAAGGATATAGCTGATACCATCCAGCAGGGTCTGGCCCTGGCTGTACTCCTGATCGGGGCCCAAATGGCTGCCAAAGAGACGGATACTTTGATTGTGATTTTTGCCCTGGTCATTGGCGGCTGGTTGGGGAGCTGGCTGGAAATCGAAGAAAAATTGCTGGCCTTCGGTCGCTGGGTGGAGAACAAAATGGCAGCCCAGGGGGAAGGGAAGGTTGCTGCTGCTTTTATGACGGCCAGCCTGATTTATTGTGTTGGCGCTATGGCTATTATGGGTTCTCTGGAAGAAGGATTAACAGGCAAATATGATACTCTGTTAGCCAAAAGCCTGCTGGATGGGGTCTCGGCCATTATTTTTGCCTCCACCATGGGCTGGGGTGTGGCTCTTTCGGCCCTCTCCGTAGGGGTTTATCAAGGGGCGATTACTTTACTGGCCGGCTGGATTAAGGGTTTTCTTTCTCAGGCTGTTATAAATGGTATGACGGTAACCGGCGGCTTATTGATTGTAGGTATAGCCTTTAATATTCTGGGCTATAAGCCAATTCGGGTTGGGAATCTTTTACCGGCTATTCCGATTGCGGCTATCTTGATGTTACTAAAATAGATAATGAAAAACCCCCGTCAAGGGGGTTTTATTATTACCTACGCCAGTAGGCAGCCCAGGCTTCCTGATATACTTTCAACAGGGATTGACCGCTTATTTCAGCAATACGCTTGCAGTCCTCATACTCAGGAGCCGCTTTTTGGCCGGAAACTTTGAATCTGATCATGCCCCAGCGGGTTTCCACTTCCTGAATCTGACGAGGAAGGGCTCTGCGTTTAACTGGCCATTTGCGCCAGCCCAAAGAGGTAGTGGATTCCGCCAGGATTTGTTCAACCTGACCCAGAGATTCCGCGGGGCAAAGCAAGCCTAAAGTAAAGGCCGGGCGGCCCTTTTTCATCAATATCGGGGTATACCAGGCATCATTGGCGCCGGCGGCTAGCAGTTTATCCAGCACATCGGGCAGGGTTTCCGGTTGCTGGTCATCGATATTTGTTTCCAGTTGCCACAAATCTTCTGTAGTCAGCTCGGACAGGGGCTGGTAGAGGATGGCCCGTAAAATGTTGGGCTGTTTTAAAGTTTTGCTACCAGCTCCATACCCGTAGGCCAGGGGTCGGCCCGGAGGGAGGGCGCCCCATTCCTGAACAAAATAACCCAGGATTGCTGCCGCAGTAGGAGTAAGCAGTTCTCCTTGCTCTTCTCCCTGGTATACAGGTATATCCTTGACCAGTTCCAGCGTAGCCGGGGCGGGGACGGAAATTAGCCCGTGCTGGCATTCAATCATTCCTGACCCCAGCGGTAAAGGAGAACAGCCGATAAATGCGGGTTGCAGATAAGATAGGGCCAGGCAACAACCTACTATATCGATAATGGCATCAATGGCTCCCACCTCATGAAAATGGACCTTTTCAATAGTAGTACCGTGAACACTGGCTTCAGCCTCAGCCAGACGGCGGAAAATGGCAATGGACTGATCCTGAACTGGGGCAGGCAGTTCACTCTCTCTGATCATAGTCTCGATATGGTGCAGGTGCCGATGCGGCTGGGATTCTGGAAAATCCACCTCTAAATGCAGACTGCGAAGGCCGTGGTGTTTTTTTTCCTGCCAGTTCAGCTGCCAGCCCTGCAGGGGTAATGTCTTCAATTGTTGTTCCAGCCAGGAGACTGGTACACCGCAATCAACCAGGGCGGCCAGCAGCATATTGCCGGCTGCTCCAGTGGGGCATTGGAAATAAAGGCCGATACCGCTCATGTTTCTACTCCCCCCAGACGATTGATGGCATTGGCGAGGGCAGCCGCTCCATAACCATTATCGATATTGACTACTCCGATGCCGGGAGCACAGCTGTTTAACATGGTTAACAGGGGTGCCAGGCCTTGCCAGTGACTACCATAACCCACACTGGTGGGTACAGCGATAACCGGTTGGCTAACCAGCCCGCCGATAACACTGGGTAAGGCTCCCTCCATGCCGGCGACACAAATGAGAACATTACAGCGCCGAATCTGGGGCAGGAGATGGAGCAAGCGATGCAGGCCTGCTACACCTACATCATAAAACTTCTGCACCGGGTTACCCATCATTTCGGCACAGAGAGCTGCTTCTTCTGCTACCGGCAGATCAGCGGTTCCTGCCGCCAGAATACCGATAGTGCCCAGTTTACGTGGGCGCTGGGGCTGACCATAAGTTAAACAGCGGGCCTGAGGGTGATAGGTCAATTCCGGCAGGGCTGAAAGCACCTTTTCCGCCTTAGGCCGGCTCACTCTGGTTGCAATCACTGTACCGTGATGTTCCTTGAGATGGCTGAAGATCCTGATTAACTGTTTAGCGGTTTTGTTTTGACCGAAGATTACTTCGGGAAAGCCCTGCCGCAGTTGGCGATGAAAATCCAGTTTGGCAAAGCCCAGGTCGCGGAAGGGTAAATCCCTGAGCTGGTCCAGAGCTGCTTCGGGACTAATAGAGCCATCACGAATTTGTTCAAACAGGTTCAGAAGTTTATTTGTATCCATTTTTCACTTCCTCCGACAGGTTTTCATTCATACTGCCACTGCGAAAACCCTGCAAATCCAGGGTAATATAAGTGAAACCCAGGGATTTGAATTTCTCCAGACACTGCTGGCGTAGATTTTCATCAGTTACCAAACGGGTCAGCTGGTCAGGAGCCAGTTCCAGACGGGCAATTTCACCGTGATGACGGACGCGGCAGGGCAGGAAACCCTGCTCTATTAACCAGTTTTCCCCGGCATCGATTTGGAGTAATTTTTCTCTGGTAATAGGGCTACCATAAGGGAAGCGGGAGGACAAACAGGCAAAAGAAGGTTTGTTCCAGGTGGGCAGCTGCCATTCCCGGCTAAGCTGCCTGATTTCTTCCTTGGTTAAACCGGCTTCCAGCAAGGGGCTGATGACTCCAGCCTCTCTGGTAGCCCGGCGGCCCGGACGAAAATCGCTGGCATCATCGGCATTGGCGCCATCATAAATCACCTGTAACTGGTATTGTTGCTGAATAGATTGTAGTTTATGCCATAGTTCCTTTTTACAAATATAGCAGCGGTCAACGGGATTGGCCACAAATTCGGGATCGGCTAACTCCTCCGTTTCTACGGTAAGCAGACGGGCTCCCAGTTGCCGGGCCAGCTGGACCGCGGCCTGGCGTTCCCTTTCCGGATAGGTTTCGGAAAAAGCTGTAACCGCCAGAACCTGGTCCGGGCCCAGGGTTTTCAAAGCTGCCTGTAGTAGGAAGGTGCTGTCAACCCCTCCCGAAAAAGCGATCAGGCAGCTGCCATTTTCTTTCAATATCTGTTGCAGACGTTTCAGTTTAGCTTGCATAGCCAAGTTCCTCCTCCAGATGTTACTGCTGACATTGTAAAATGTTGCATCAGCAAAGTCAATGATAGTATACTCTTAAATATAGGAAGGAGGATATGGGATGGAGTTAAACCAGATTTTGCTTCTGATCGGGGCGTTTGAAGGCTTGTTATTCATTTTGTTGATACTGTTCTGGGTTCTGACCAATCGTAAAACAGCTGTCTTGAAAAAATTCCTGCAATCTGCGGAAGGCAGGGATTTGGTAGGATATTTACAACAGCTGGCCGAACGGCTGGATTCCCTGGAAAAACAGGTGAATGAATTGAAGGAAAAACAGATTAAACAGCAAATTACCTTAACTCGTTGCCTGCAAAATAAAGCAGTGGTGAGGTTTAATGCTTTTGAAGACACGGGTAGTGATCTCAGCTTTGCGGTGGCTTTGCTGGATGAACGAGGAGACGGGGTGGTATTGAGCAGTTTGTATGGGCGGCAGGATTGCCGTACCTATGCCAAACCGCTAAAAAATGGTCAATCCCGCTATCCTCTGACTGATGAGGAAAAAGAGGCAATTGCCCTGGCTTTATCGCCCAGAAAAAGCGAATAAAGGGTATGAAAGTAACCGGCCGGGGATACACTAGGCCGGGAGGGGTCTGGTATGTTTGTCAACCGCTATGAAGCAGGCTTGCTGCTCAGGGAAAAAATTAAAGGTAAAAAACTGATTAACCCCCTGGTTGTAGGGGTGCCCCGGGGAGGCATTGTGGTCGCAGCTCCTCTGGCAGAATTACTGGAGGCCCCCCTCAAGGTGATTATTAGTAAAAAGATCGGCTTGCCCCGGAATGAGGAAGTGGCGATGGGAGCAATTACTCCTGGTGGAGAAGCAATAGTGGACTGGGTGCTGGCCAAAAGAGCGGGCCTTACCGATAGCCAGGTGGAAATGGCTATCAGCAAGGCCCGTACTGAATGGGAATTGAAAAAAGAAAAATACCTGCCCTGGTGGGCTGAGGATTTTGAGGACAGGGATGTTATCCTGGTTGATGACGGTATTGCTACTGGTTATACCATCAAGGTAATAGTCAATTATCTAAAAGAACAGCCTTTACTTCAGCTCTGGCTGGCCATTCCCGTGTTGCCGGAAGAAAAACTGGAAGAATTTCTGCCATTAGTTGATCAGTTAGTCTATTTGAAAGCGCCCTCGGATTTCTACGCTGTTGGCCAGTTTTATCAGGATTTTTCCCAGGTGGAAGAAGACGAGGTATTGCGGTATTTATCCTGAAAGTTTACCCAGAGCCTGCTGGCCAGGGAGAGAGCGGAACTGATTGCCTGGGCCATTTTCATTACCACAAACAGACGGGTATTTTGCAGAACGAAATATTCCATGAAACCGCCCACATTAACTATACCGGTAAGATGGATCTGCCCCACCGGGGGCAGATTTTTATTTACCCCTGCTCCTGGCTTCAGGGGACCGCGGGCCAGGGTTATATGACCCACGCTGTCCAGATTGCCTAGAGAGGCGTCAATGGCGATAACGAAAGGATTGGGCCAGGTTTTGTAAATATGCTGGAGTTTTTCTGCCAGGTTGGCAGCATGAACCGGTTCTTCCAGGGTACCCAGTATCCAGAAGGGCTGACAGGGTTTTTGGCTGAGAAGAGTACCGATCAGAGGCCCCAGGGCATCGCCGGTGGAGCGATCGGTACCAATACAAAGTATTAATATGGGCTGACCTGGCAAGACCAGGTCCACCAGCTGCCGGACCAAAAGGCGGGAGAGTTTATCAACAACCAGAGGGTCATCCACGTGGATTTTGTGTTTTTCCATGGGTAACCTCCTGAAACAGAGTTATATCAGAGTATACGCCATTTACCCTCTTTTTATACTTGAACTGCAGGTCTGTCTAAAAAATATACAAGCCAGGCAGGGAAAGGGAGGAATATGTTGAATTATTATTGTAGTGCATAGGTACGGAGGTATTGGTATGGCCGTTGTTAAGACTATCCAGGAAAAATGTAAAAGCTGTTATGCCTGTATCCGCAATTGTCCGGTAAGAGCAATAAAAGTAACGGATAAGCAGGCCCAGATTTTGCCGGAAAGATGTATCAGCTGCGGTAATTGTGTCCGGATATGTGCCCAAAAAGCCAAACAAATAGAAAGCGACTGGCAGCGAATCAGCGAGATGCTGGAAAAAAAGCGCAGACAGCCAGTAATAGCTATTCTGGCCCCTTCCTTTCGGGTGGCTTTTCCCGAGTTTTCTGTAGGTCAGGTAATCATGGCTTTAAAAGCAATTGGATTTAATGAGGTTGAACCGGTTACCAAAGGAATTGAATTGACCGTACCGGTTTATCGGGAATATCTGGCCCGGGTAGAGAAAACGACAGTGATCAGTTCATATTGTCCGGCGGTAGTGATGCTGATCCAGAAACATATGCCGGAATTGATCCCCAATTTAGCTCCCATCGATTCAGCGGTGCTGGCCCTGGCCAAATACCTGAAACTGCAAAACCGGGAAAACCGGGTGGTATTTATCGGGCCCTGTGTAGCTAAAAAAGAAGAGGCCAGGGACGAAAATCTGGTGGGAGTGCTGGATGGAGTGCTGACCTTCAGGGAGATCCGGGAAATCTGGCAAGAAAAAGGAATCAGGCCAGCTATCTATAAAACGCCCCTCAGCTGGGAGGAAAGTTTGACTGAGTTGTTTCCTGTTTCGGGGGGATTGCTGCGCAACCTGGGCATCAAAGGTCGCGATTATAACCTGGAACTGGCTGTGGTTGAAGGTAAAGATGAGTGTCTCAAAGTACTGCAGGCTGTTAAAAGGGGAGAGTTTAACGGGAAATTTCTGGATATCCTTTTTTGTCGCGGTTGTATAGATGGCCCTGAAATTGCCAGCCCCCTGGAGTTTTATGGCCGTAAAAGTCTGCTTTTTTCCCAGCAACGGTCCAGTCAGCCTCCAGTTCAGGGTTTAAAAGTTGCCGGTCTGGACCTTTCCCGCCGTTATATCAATAAGTATCAGCCTTTGCCTGAACCATCAGAGCATGATATCAGAGAGATCCTGAAATTTACCCAGAAAATCAATCCGGAAGATGAGTTGAACTGTGGTGCCTGTGGTTATGAATCCTGCCGGGAAAAAGCCAGGGCGGTTTATCAGGGACTGGCGGAAATTCATATGTGCTTGCCTTACCTGCTCAACTTATCCCAGGGGGAAATCGAATACTATAAAGATCGCTTGCGCAATTTGGATCGCGCCAAACCGATGCTGAGTCTGGAAAGAATTCTGGGGGATTTGCCGGAAGTAGCCCATATCAAGGCTTTAAGCGAAAGGGCAGCCCAGAGCGATTCCACCATTCTCATCACCGGGGAGAGCGGAGTAGGTAAGGAAGTGCTGGCCCAGGCTATCCACTATTTAAGCCCGCGGGCCAATGGGCCGTTTATTGCCATCAACTGTGCTGCTTTGCCGGAGATGCTGCTGGAATCGGAGTTGTTCGGCTATGAAGAAGGGGCATTTACCGGTGCCCGCAAAGGAGGTAAACCCGGCAAATTTGAGCTGGCCAATGGCGGCACCCTGTTGCTGGATGAAATCGGGGATTTACCCCTGACTATGCAGGCCAAACTGTTACGGGTTCTGCAGGAAAGGGTTATAGAAAGGGTAGGAGGAACCAAATCCATTAAAGTGGACATCAGAATCATTGCTGCTACCAACCAGGACTTAAAAAAGATGGTAGCAGAAGGCCGTTTTCGGGCGGACCTTTATTATCGTTTGAATGTTATCGGTATTCATATTCCTCCACTGAGAGATCGTATCAAGGATTTACCGCGCTTGATCGATATAATTGGGGAAAAGCTGTACCGGGAAAAAGGGATTACCCCAAAGGTAATTGCCAAAGAGACTCTGGATTTACTGATGACTTATCACTGGCCGGGTAATATTCGGGAACTGGAAAATGTCCTGGAGCGCTCCATGTATCTGGCAGAAGGCAGTGTGGTGAGACCGGAACATTTGCCCTCCTACTTGTTCGAGAAGGATTTACCGAAAAGAAGGGTGCAAATCAAACCCCTAAAAGATGCGGTGCGGGAACTGGAAAAGGAATTGATAGAGGCAGCTCTGGCGGAAGCAGGGGGAAACAAGGTTTTAGCTTCAGAGTTGCTGGGAATTCCAAGGGCAACCCTCTATTTGCGATTAAAAGAATTTGGCTGGTTGTCTGAAAATTAAACATATGATTAGAAATTATACAAATTGATTGTTAACAAATAGAACAATTTCAGGGGGAATCGGATGTTTAGCAGGCCCGGAGTTGTTGGCATAAATATTGCTATAAATCAAGAAGGTGACTGCATGAACACAATTGACAGAAGAAGATTTATCAAGTTACTGGCACTAGCCCTGGTTGTTACTGCAGGGGAGAATTTTGCCTGGGCCAATGAACCTGGTCTGGGCCTAATTGGCTGGTACCGCGGAAATTCCTGCGGTGGTTGTGTCCTCTCCCTGCTGGCGACAGGAGAAGCCCCGCCGGGTGTTCATCCCTGGCTGGAAGAGCAGCCAACTGCGATGGATGTACTGATAGTGGAAGGAGCGGTTGATTCCGGGGACAGGCAGCTGCAGGAAATGTTGAAAAGGGCCCGCTGGATACTGGCTTTCGGTACCTGTGCTGCTTATGGTGGAATGGCAAAGGAAGGCGGCGGGGAGCGAGAATGGCAGGGGCTAATCGATCTGGCTCCTCTGAAAAAATTGATAGCCATTCCGGGATGCCCACCCAAACCTGGCTGGTTGCTGTCCACATTGACCGCTTTGCAGGTAGGACGCAATCTAGAGCTGGATGATTTTGCCCGGCCGCTTGAGATTTTTGGCGGTACCATCCATGATAATTGCCCACGCCGGCAGTATTTTGACAACAGCCGGTTTGCCCAGGCTCCGGGGGAAGTGGGATGTTATTTGCTGCTGGGTTGTAAAGGTCCTATAACCTTTGCTGATTGTTCCCAGCGCTTGTGGAATGAAGGGGCCAACTGGTGTGTCAGCGGCGGGGGACCCTGTATAGGGTGCACACAACCCGGGTTTCCACAAAATTTCGCTCCTCTGACTACCAGGTTGCCTCAGGTGGCTTTGCCTGGAATCGAAAGTACGCCGGAAACAGTAGGTAAACTGGCTTTTACGGCAGCCATGACCGGAATTGCAGCCCATTATGGCTATTCCCTCTGGCAAAAAGGCAAACGGGGAGGGAAGGCCGATGATTAACTGGCAAAGAGGTCTGGCTGTTCCGGTGCTGTTTACCGAAAAGGCAGGGATTCAAGCCAGGACGCCTCGTAATTCTTTGCTTCAGGATAAGTATATGCTGGATCTGCCTTTTTTCCTGGCCCGAACCCAGGGAGAGCTGGCCAACAGCCTGACCCTTCTGGGTATAACCGCTATCGAGACATTAACCGGACTGGAAGTGAGTACGGGAGTCAAGAAAAAACGTCTGTTAGTCAGGATGTTTGACTGGTTTATCTATCACAGTATTCGTCTCTGGCGGCGAGACCGCGATCCGAACTGGTTAGTAGCAATCTCCCAATGCCATAGAGTGCTGGCGGTTCTAACCGGACGCAGTCCTATGGGTTGTGGCCTAACAGTGGGAGGAGCAGGAGCTCCTTTAACCACCGAGCAGTGGCGGTTTATCAGAATTTCTCTGGATTGGCTGGGGGATTATCTGGCCAGGAAAAAAACAGAAAGCTTTTTACCCTTACCTCAAGAAGAAAAATTGCAGGAACTGAGTCAGGTCTGGCTGGCAGCACAGGACTTAGAAGGTATGGCAGGAGGAAAAGTTGTTGCTGACGGCCAAAAACAGGAGCTGGATTGGTCCCGGATCAAGATACAACCCGCTGGTCTGTATTATGATGACCGGGTATGTCTCATAGGCCCCCTGGCCCGGCAAAAGATACAGGGCTACCACCACCGGGGCTATCTGGCGGCAATGCTTACTGAACTGAAAGTCATGTTACCAAAGGCGGATAAATTGCTAACAGAACTCGGTCAGGGAAAAGGTGAAATGGGCAGTCGCTGGCCGGAACGGTGTGAGGGTGAACTTCAGCTTTTTCTGGAAACTCCGGCCGGTCCGGCTGGGCTTCAGCTCAGGCTGGAAAGGAATAAAGTTGCTGCTGCGCGGCTATTTACCCCTGACCTATGGCTCAATTCCCTCTGGCTGGAAGGGCAGCGGCAGGGAATTCTTACCGAAACGGACATTTACGCTTTGGCCAGGGACTGGGGCATCCCTGTCAGTTTAACGACAGGGAGGCGGTTATAATGCATCCCGCTCCGGTACGCCTGGTGCATTGGTGGAATGTAACTGCTATCAGTTTCCTGGTTTTATCCGGGTTTTATATACATGATCCTCTCTTCTGGGAGGGTTGGTTTGCCGGGATGGATCGGGCCCGCCTCGTTCACCTGGTAGCCGGCTGGCTGCTGGTGGCAGCGACCTTTTATCGCTGGGGATTCGCCCTGGTCACAGGTGAATGGCGGCAGGTGGTTTTCCGCTGGCAGGACATGAAAGATTTAAGACAACTGCTTAAATATTATTTATTTCTTACTTCTAGCTACCCCCAAAAGGGCAAATACAACCCCGGGCAAAAGCTAGCCTACACCCTCCTCCCCTTTCTCATCATAGGGCAATTGGTTACTGGAGTCATTTTGTTGAAGCCTGCCCTGGCTCCGGTGGCTTTTGCCCTGGGGGATCTTGCCCGATTGCGACTGATACATTATCTGCTGACCTGGGTGATGCTGGTGTTTGTGCTGGGCCATCTCTATCTGGTTTTGCAAAGTGGCTGGCAAAACATCAAGACCATTATCCGGGGCTAAACTAACTGAGGGACTATGTATCTTTCCCCGGAGATACAGTCCATATATTTCCCCCCAAGGGCTTTGCTTCGGGAATTGAAGCAAAGTCTTTTTTTTATTAAAATGGGGATGGGAAACGGAGGCGAAAATATGCATGAAATGGCCTTGATGGCGGGGGTTTTTGAAATCATCACTGCAGTTATGGCTGAACATCCCGGCAAAAAAGTAACCAGAGTAACCATGGAAGTGGGAGAATTGACCCATGCTCTGCCTGATTCCCTGCAAATGTGCTTTGCAGCCTTTGCCAGGGGAACGGTATGTGAGGGAGCAGAACTGGAAATCATTGAGATACCGGTAGTGTTAAAATGTCAGGAGTGTGGCTGGCAAGGGAGAACGACCGGCAGTTTTGTCGCCCTTTGTCCTGACTGTCAAAGTCCCAGAACGGAAATCACCGCTGGCCGGGAGTTAAGGGTCAGCAGTTTGGAGGTAGAAGATGATGAAAATAGAGATTAAAACCGATATCCTGATCAGCAATGACCAGCAAGCTGAATTAAACCGCCAGAACTTCCGGGCCGCAGGTGTTAAGGTATTCAATTTCATGGGCTCACCGGGGGCAGGAAAAACTACTCTGCTGGAACGCACCATCGCTGAACTTAAAAACAAATTGCGCCTGGCGGTGATCGAAGGGGATATTTATACCAGTAAGGATGCTGAGCGCATTGAGGCGCACGGAATCCCAGTGGTACAAATCAATACCGAAGGAGCCTGTCACTTGGATGCCAGAATGGTAGCAAGAGTCTTACCCCGATTTGATTTAAACAATCTTGATCTGCTGATTATAGAAAATGTAGGCAATCTGGTCTGCCCGGTGGAATTTCAGCTGGGGGAAGATGCAAAAGTGGCTGTGCTGAGTGTAATTGAAGGGGATGATAAGCCTCTCAAATACCCATTGATTTTCCGGGAATCGGAAGCGGTTGTTGTCAACAAAATCGATCTCTTGCCTTTTTGTAATTGCAATATGGAGAGCCTTACAAGAGATATACTATCCATCAATCCAGATATTAAAATCTTTCCGGTTAGCTGCCGGACCGGGGAAGGTTTGCAGGAGTGGATTGATTGGCTATTCAGAAGGACAGGTGCCTGATCGAAGGGCGCCTGTCCTTCTGTTATAGAAAAGAAGAGACAAATAAAAAATTTTGTTGACAGTTTTAACTCAGAAATTATATAATAAAGCTGCCAGTAGAAAGGTTATATACAACAGTTACAATGTTGTAACGAAGGGGGCAGGACAGCAGGACGGCGACGAGGTTGGCCTTATTCTGCAGGTTTGCTCCTGTTTTTCTTTTCAGGAGAAAACAGGGCAGTCTAAGGTCGGGTAAAAAAAACAAAAGGGGGAAAAAGAATGCTGAAGAAAAAGGCAAGTGCTGTGTTGGCTGGTTTGTTGGCATTGTCCCTGGTAGCCACCGGTTGCGGCAGTAACAGTGGCGGCGGGGAGAAAAAGGAAGGCGGCTCTGGTTCTGCTGATAATGTCATTAAAATCGGCGGTAACTTCGAAACCACAGGTGGTGTAGCTACCTTTGGTCAGGCTGCTGTCAATGGTATTAAGCTGGCTTTCAAAAAGAAGAATGAAGCTGGCGGTGTTCTGGGCGGTAAGAAGTTAGAACTGGTGGTTGCGGATAACAAATCCGAACCTGCCGAGTCTGCCAATGCCACTACCAAACTGATCAACCAGGACAAGGTTGTGGCCATTCTAGGTGCTACTACTTCCAGTAACACCCTGGCAGCAGTGCCGGTGGTAACTGCTTCTCAAGTTCCGCTGTTGTCTACTTCGGCTACTAACCCTAAGGTAACGGTAAACGAGAACGGCCAGGTTAATGAATGGGTTTTCCGGGCCTGCTTCATCGACCCCTTCCAGGGTACAGTGATGGCTAACTTCGCTACCAAGGACTTAGGTGCTAAGACTGCTGCCATCATGATCGATACCAGCTCTGACTACAGTAAAGGTTTGGCTTCTTTCTTCAAAGAAGCCTTTACCAAAAATGGTGGCACCATTGTAGCTGAAGAAGGCTATGTCCAGAAGGACACCGACTTTAAAGCTGTTCTGACTAAAATCAAGGGCAAAAACCCTGATGTAATTTATGTACCCGGTTACTACGAAGAAGTAGGTAAGATTATAAAGCAAGGCCGGGAGCTGGGCATTACTGTTCCTTTCATGGGCGGCGATGGCTGGGATAGCCCCAAACTGGTGGATATCGCTGGCGCTGAAGCGTTAAATGGCACTTACTTCTCCAACCACTATGCTGCTACTGACCCCGATCCGGAAGTTCAGAAGTTTGTGGAAGAGTATAAGAAAGAGTACGGTCAGGTTCCTGACTCCATGGCTGTGCTGGGTTATGATGCTGCTCTGATGCTGATTGATGCTATTGAACGGGCTGGCGCTGCCGATCCCGCCAAGATCAAAGAAGCTCTGGCTGCTACCAAGGACCTGAAGGTAGTAACCGGTACCATCACTCTGAATGAACAGCATAACCCGATTAAAGCCGCTGCTATTCTGGAAATGAAGGATGGCAAACAGGTCTTTAGAACAAAAGTTAATCCCTAAGGTAGAATAACCAGGATGAGGGGGTGTTTGCCCCCTCATCCCTATGTAAGTCAAAGGGGTGAAAATCTTGGAATTTTTACAGCAATTGATAAATGGCATTTCTCTTGGAAGTATCTATGCTTTGATCGCACTCGGTTATACCATGGTTTATGGTATTATACGTCTGATCAACTTTGCCCATGGTGATATTTACATGTTAGGCGCTTTTGCCGGCTTTTTGGCTACTACCTACTTGCATTTGCCGCTGATTCCGGCGATTTTGCTGGCTATGCTGGTTTGTGCCCTGATCGGGGTTACCATTGAAAAACTGGCTTACAAGCCCTTGCGGCATGCACCGCGGATTGCGGTCTTGATTACTGCTATCGGTGTTTCCTTCTTTATTGAATATGGCACTATGTATGTGGCTACCCCGCAGCCCCGGACTTATCCTGCCGGTTTATTGAGTGAGCATACCTATAACCTGGGCGGGCTGGTGGTCAACAACCAGCAGATCTGGATTCTGGCTATTTCCATTGTGTTGATGCTGGCCTTACAGTGGTTTGTACACAGTACAAAAACCGGAAAAGCTATGCGTGCGGTTTCCCATGATACCGAAGCAGCTGCCCTGATGGGTATTAACGTGGATAATATCATTTCCGTCACCTTCGCCATTGGTTCAGCCCTTGCTGCTGCTGCCGGGGTGCTGGTGGGAATTTACTATAACTCCATCGACCCGCTGATGGGGATTATGCCGGGCTTAAAGGCTTTCGTTTCCGCCGTTCTGGGCGGTATCGGCAGCATTCCCGGTGCGGTTATCGGTGGTTTGCTGATGGGCACTACTGAAGCCATGGTTAGCGGTTTCTTCAAGTCCACCTATCGGGACGCTGTGGCCTTCCTGATTTTGATCGTTATCTTGCTGGTCAAGCCCTCCGGTATTATGGGCAAGCACGTGCGGGAGAAAGTGTAGGTGATATAACAGATGAAGATGAACTGGACCAAAACTCTGACTACCGCCGGGATTATGACCGCTGTCTGGCTGGCTTTTACCTTCCTGTTTAACCAGGGGATTATCGGTCCCTACTGGCAGCGGATTGTGGTTACTGCATTAATTAACATTATACTGGCTGTTAGCTTAAACCTGATCAATGGTTTTACCGGTCAGTTTTCCATCGGTCATGCCGGTTTTATGGCTGTAGGTGGTTATGTTTCCGCAGTCATTACAGTTAAGCTGGCTCCTCAGTGGGCTGCCGCTGGTGTAGCTATTCCCCAGTGGCTGCTGTTTGTAATCGCTTTGCTGGCGGGTTCCCTGGCAGCGGCGCTTATCGGTTTTATCATCGGTATGCCCACCCTGCGTTTAAAAGGGGACTACCTGGCCATCGCCACGCTGGGGATGGGGGAAATCATTCGGGTTATGATTCTGAACATCCCCTATGTGGGTGGAGCTTCCGGGTTTATGGGGATTCCTCCATACAGTACTTTTAACTGGGTCTTCTGGATTTGCGTAGGTTCCTATGTAGTGATCAAAAACTTCCTCTGGTCTACCCATGGCCGGGCCTGTATCTCCATCCGGGAAAACGAGATTGCCGCAGAGTCCATGGGAATCAATATCACCAAATATAAGGTTATGGCTTTTACCATGGGTGCATTCTTTGCCGGGCTGGCCGGTGGCCTGTTCGCCCATTACTTCTACATCGTGCATCCCAACTCTTTTGGTTTTCTCAAGTCCTTCGAAATTCTGGTTTATGTAGTTTTAGGCGGTTTGGGGAGTTTGTCTGGCTCAGCTGCAGCAGCGGTATTTGTTACTCTGATTTCCGCTTATCTGGCCGACTACCCCGAGTTGCGCATGATTATCTATTCTATCGTGTTGATTATAACCATGCTGTTCAGACCCCAGGGCTTGCTGGGTAACAAGGAACTCAGCCTGGATATCTTCAAGAAAGACAGAGGTGATAGTCGTGGCCTTGCTGGAAACTAAAAATCTCACCATTCAGTTCGGGGGTCTGAAAGCGGTTTCCAACTGCAATCTTTACCTGAACAAAGGGGAACTTATCGGTTTGATCGGGCCCAATGGTGCCGGTAAGACTACGGTCTTTAACCTCCTGACCGGGGTTTACAAACCCACTGAAGGGGATATCCTTTTTGATGGCAAAAGCATTGTGGGCATGAAGCCCTATCAGATTACCCAGTCCGGTATGGCCCGGACTTTCCAGAACATTCGGCTGTTCGGAGAGCTCTCTGTTCTGGAAAATGTTATGATCGCCTATCATTTCCATGCCAAACATTCCGTTCTGGATTCCATTTTACGCACTCCCCGGCATTTTCAGGGTGAGAAAGAAATGCGGGAAAAGGCCATGGAGTTTTTAAAAATCTTCAAGCTGGAGCACCGGGTTAATGAAAGGGCCAAAAACCTTCCCTACGGGGAACAGCGGCGGCTGGAAATCGCCCGGGCCATGGCCACTCAGCCCAAGCTGCTGCTTCTGGACGAACCGGCAGCCGGGATGAACCCGCAGGAAACTCTGGAACTGATGAATATGATCAAGTGGATCAGGGACCAGTTCCACTTGACGATTCTGCTGATCGAACACGATATGAGCCTGGTAATGAATGTTTGTGAACGCATATATGTGCTGGACTATGGCACCGTAATCGCCCATGGCACCCCGGCTGAAATCAAGAATAATCCCAAGGTTATTGAAGCCTATCTGGGAGAGGAGGTCCACCATTGATGCTAAAAGTAGACAATATTGATGTTTATTATGGCGCAATCCACGCTCTCAAGGGGATCTCCCTGGAGGTAAACCAAGGGGAAATCGTGACTTTGATCGGTGCCAACGGGGCGGGCAAAAGTACAACCCTGAAAACCATCTCCGGTTTGCTCAAACCCAAATCCGGAGCTATCTACTTCGAAGGGCAGAATATCACCGGTAAAAAAGCTCCCGATATCGTGAAAATGGGGATTTCCCAGGTACCGGAAGGCCGGCGGGTTTTTGCCAACCTGACCGTGCTGGAAAACCTGGAGCTGGGAGCCTACCTGCGCAATGACAAGCAGGGTATCCAGGAAGATATGGAGAAGGTGTTTGTACGCTTCCCCCGTTTGAAGGAACGGTTGAAGCAGCTGGCTGGGACCCTCTCCGGTGGGGAGCAGCAAATGCTGGCGATGGGACGGGCCCTCATGTCCCGGCCCCGGGTATTATTGCTGGATGAGCCTTCCATGGGTCTGGCCCCGATTCTGGTGCAGGAGATCTTTAATATTATCAAGGATATTAATGCTACCGGTACCACCATCTTGCTGGTAGAGCAGAATGCCCATATGGCCCTGTCCATTGCCCATAAGGCCTATGTGCTGGAAACCGGTAAGATAGTACTGAGCGGTCCGGCTCAGGAACTGGCCCAAAGTGAAGAGGTTAAAAAAGCTTATCTTGGTGGTTAAGGCAAGCAAAAACCCGCCCTTTATTTAGGGCGGATTTTTAAATGTTAAGAAAATGTAGTAAAACATGGATTGAAAAAAGCAGGAGTTACACCGTTTGAAAACGAATATAACTTCATCCAATAAAATGGGAGTGAGGCCTTTGAACTGGTTAGATATCATTTTGGCAATCTTTCTGCTCTATGGTTTGATCCAGGGCCTGCGGCGCGGCTTTTTACAAACTCTAGCCGGGCTGGTTGGTTATGGACTGGGGATGCTGGCCGGTTTTCTCTATTACCGGCAACTGGGAAATATGCTCTTTCAGCAGTGGAAAGACAGTCCTGCCTGGCTGGCCCTGTTACAAAAAATCCTGCCGGTACCCCGGGAGCTATATGCCCTGCCGGCAGCAAAAATTTCCACCTCCACCATGCAGACCGCCATTAACCAGCTGGTCAAGGACCCGGCGGCCAAAGGACAATTTGAACACTTGCTGGCTCAGCTGGGCCAGGCCACTCAGGATCCTCTGGTTCACAATGCGGCGGAAGCGGTGTATCGCATGGTGGGATTGGCCCTGGTGGAAGGGATAGCTTTTGGCTTGCTGTTTATCGGGGTGACTGCTCTTGTCCGCCTTACTGCCAGGATGCTGGGCAAGCTGATGGATGCGACCCCCCTGGGGTTAATCAATCGGCTGGCTGGCGGAGCTGCTGGCCTGGCCAAAAGCACCCTGGGGCTGGCCATCTTTTTGCTGGTACTGGCTCCCATGGCGCCCCTGGTTGCTCAGGAAAAAACAGGCGCTCTGGCAGAATTCTTTAAAGCAGTAAATAGTTCAATGATTTTGAATAACCTCAAACAATTTCTCGGGGGATTTTAAGGCGGAATCGAGGGTTCCGTCTTTTTTTTCTGGTCTTTTTGGGATAGAATAGTATTGTTGCCAGAAAACAAATTTATAATGGGGTGAAGAACATGGATTTTGCCAATGCCTGGGACATATACGCTGATAAAAGGCAACAGATTGAGCAGGTCAATCAGGAATATCTTCGTTTTTTAACCGAAGGGAAAACTGAACGGGAAGCAGTTGCTTATCTTGAAACTGAAGCTGTGCAGTCCGGGTTTGTGCCCCTGGCCCTGGTCATGAACGGGGAAGTAAAGGTTACGCCTGGACTCAAGGTTTATTTAAATTACCGTGAAAAAGCCTTTATTGCTGCTATTATCGGCCAGCAGCCCCTGGAAAAGGGACTGAATATCATCGGTGCCCATCTGGATGCGCCGCGGCTGGATTTAAAGCCCAATCCCCTCTATGAAGCGGAAAAACTGGGCTGGCTGAAAACCCACTATTATGGTGGTATTAAAAAATATCAGTGGGTAGCTCTGCCTCTGGCTTTACATGGCGTGGTCTTTACCCGCAGTGGACAGCGCCTGCAGATAGTTATCGGGGAAAAAGGAGAAGACCCGGTATTCACCATCACTGACCTGTTGCCGCATCTGGCAGCCAAACAGATGGAGAAAAAGGCAGCAGAGGTGATCAGTGGCGAAGGGCTGAACTTGCTGGTAGGCAGCATTCCCTGTGAAGATAAGGAGGCCAAGGAAAGGGTCAAGGCTGCCCTGCTCAAGATTTTAAAGGAGCAGTATGGTATCGAACCTGAGGATTTTGCCCGGGCGGAACTGGAAGCGGTCCCGGCTGGTCCGGCGCGGGAAGTGGGCCTGGACCGCAGCCTGATCGGCGGTTTTGGTCAGGATGACCGGGTTTGTGCCTGGACAGCCTGGGCTGCCTTGCGGGACCTGGCGGAAACTCCGGAATATACAGCTGTAGCCTTGCTGGTGGATAAAGAGGAAATCGGCAGTACCGGCAATACCGGGATGACGGCAGCTTTTTTTGCTAATATGGTGGCAGAACTGATCAATGCCCAGAGCCAGCCTTACAATGAAATTCTGCTCCGAAGGGCACTGGCCAATTCCCGGGCCCTTTCCGCCGATGTCAGTGTGGCGGTAGACCCCAACTTTGAAGGCGTAGTGGACAAATATAATGCTGCCCGTCTGGGGCAGGGACTGGTGGTGACCAAGTACACGGGGGCGCGCGGCAAGAGCGGTACCAGTGATGCTAATGCCGAATTTGTGGCCCGGGTTTTGCAAATTTTCTCCGAGGCCGATGTGCCCTGGCAGGTGGGAGAGCTTGGAGCAGTAGATGTAGGCGGTGGTGGCACCATTGCCAAATTCATGGCTGAAACGGGAATGGATGTGCTGGACTGCGGTGTAGCTCTGCTTTCTATGCATTCACCTTTTGAGGTTGCCAGCAAGGTAGATATATTTGCTGCTTATGAAGGCTACAAGGCGTTTTACCGTAAAGCAGGCCAGTAACAGGAGGTAAAGCCCATGTGGGACTGGCTGAAAAAATGGTGGCAGGGTCAGAAGAAATCGGAAACGGTAAACCCGCCGGAACCTGACTGGCGGCAACTGCTGCAGACAGGCAGTGAAAGACAGCAAAGGCAAGCTGCCCTGGCCCTGCTGGGTCAGGGGGATCTGGCCGGTCTGGAACCGGTTCTGGCCATGCTTTGCGGTAAAGACCCCTTGCAGGCTTTAGAAGCCATGGAAGCTTTGCTGGCCTTTCCCGGCCGGGAGGAATTAGCCGCAATCCTCTGGTCCAGGTTGCCTTACACCGACAAGCTGGGGCAAAGTCGCTTGTTGGACTGGGCCGGCCGGGCCGGTTTGGCCCTGGACTGGTTGCAGAACTGGCAAAAAGCAGGTCTTCCCCTCAGTCCCGCCTTTTATTCCCTGGCAGCAGCTTACGGGGATGACCGTTATGCCGTTTTGCTGGTGGATTACTGGCAACAAAAACCGGACTGGCAGCGAGCAGAGGAGATCTGGCAATGGGCCAGCCGGCAGGGCAACCAGTGGCCCTGCCAGGCAAAGGAGTGGTTATTACCCTGGATAGAACAGCAACCTGACAATAGTTTGCGCCGCAGCTGGCTGGCGCGGTTGCAGGAGGTGGGATAGGTGAATTTCTGGGGAAGGTTCGTGCAGTGGGTAACTAATTGGGACATGTGGCTGGCAATAGCGCTAACCCTGGCGGGTGCCTGGGTGGTCATACGGCTGAGCCGCATTGGCATCAATCGCTTTATCAAGGGCTCAGGCCGGGCTTTGACCTTGCGGGGGATTTTATACAGTCTGGTAAAATACAGTGTTATTTTCTTTGTTATTATTAATATTCTGGACCGCATCGGTTTTGATACCAGAAGCATTCTGGCCGGAGCGGGAATTGCCGGTCTGGCAGTGGGTTTTGGTGCCCAGAACCTGGTCCGGGATGTGATTACCGGGTTTTTTATTATCCTGGAAAACCAGTATACTGTAGGGGAATATATCTCAACCGCCGGAGTCCAGGGTTTTGTAGAAGATATGGGCTTACGGGTGACCAAGATCCGGGACGCCGGTGGACAGCTGCATATTATCCCCAATGGCCAAATTAACCAGGTCACCAATTTCCACCGCGGTCCACTGCTGGCTACGGTGGATGTACCCATTGCCTATGAAGAAGACCTGGACCGGGCATTAACTTTGCTGGAACGGGTGTGCCAGCAAGTAGCAGAGGAACAGAAGGAATTGATTGTCAGTGGGCCGCAGGTGCTAGGGGTGCAGAACTTCGGTCCATCGGAAGTGGTAATCCGCATCATTGCCCGGGTACGGCCTATGGAACAATTTCAGATCGAAAGGCTTTTGCGACGGCGGGTGATGGAAGCCTTCAATGCGGAAGGGGTGGAAATTCCCTACCCCAAACAGGTGATGTTTATGAGCGGACTGACGAAGGAGGAGAACCGGCCCTATGGTGTTGAAACTGCTCGAGGGTGATATTGTAGAATTAAAAAAACCCCATCCCTGTGGCAGCAACCGCTGGCAGATTTTGCGCCTGGGGGCGGATTGCCGGCTGAAATGCCTGGGCTGTAACCACCAGGTCTGGCTGGAACGGGTTAAACTGGAAAAAGCGATCAAGAAGTTTATAGAAAGAGGTGCTGAATAAAAATGGCATTAGCTTGTGGCATCGTGGGTTTGCCCAATGTGGGCAAAAGCACCCTGTTTAATGCAATTACCAAAGCAGGGGCGGAAGCAGCCAACTATCCTTTCTGTACTATTGATCCCAATGTAGGGGTAGTAGAAGTACCTGATCCCCGGCTGGAGCAGCTGGCGGCAATGGTTAAACCCCAGCGGGTTGTGCCTACTACTGTGGAGTTTGTGGATATTGCCGGTCTGGTGCGGGGAGCCAGCAAAGGAGAGGGACTGGGCAACAAGTTTCTTTCCCATATCAGGGAAGTGGATGCCATTATCCATGTCGTGCGCTGTTTTGAAGATGAAAACATAACCCATGTGGATGGGCAGGTAGACCCGATTCGCGATATTGATACTATCAATATGGAGCTGATTCTGGCTGACCTGGAAACCGTGGAACGCCGTCTGGAGCGCACCCGTAAAATGTTAAAAACCGGGGAGAAGAAATACCAGCAGGAAGTGGAATTTCTCACCCGGCTTAAGGAGACTCTGGAGTCCGGCCAATGTGCCAGGACAGTGGAAGTCAGTGAGGAAGAACAGCCTGTTTTGAAAGAGATGAACCTCCTGACAGCCAAACCGGTCTTATATGCCGCCAATGTGGCGGAAGATGACCTGACCAGGGAGGATTTGCCGCTGGTGCAAAAGGTACGGGATTATGCTGCTCAGGAAGGTGCAGAGGTGGTAACCATTTGCGCCAGGATTGAGGCGGAAATTGCTGAACTGCCGGAAGAGGAAAAAGGACCTTTTCTGGAAGCCCTGGGTCTGGAGGAATCGGGACTGGATCGCTTGATTCGGGCTGCCTATAAACTGCTGGGGCTGATAACTTTCTTTACTGCCGGGGTTCAGGAAGTACGGGCCTGGACTATTACCCGGGGCACTAAAGCTCCCCAGGCAGCTGGTAAAATCCATTCCGATATTGAACGCGGCTTCATCCGGGCTGAGGTGGTAGCCTTTGCTGACCTGATGGCTGCGGGCAGCCAGGCGGCGGCGCGGGAAAAAGGGCTGGTACGCCTGGAGGGAAAAGAGTATGTAATGCAGGATGGGGATGTAGTCTATTTCCGGTTTAATGTCTAATTATGTGTCAATAACTTGTGAAAATGTCACCCCAAAATAGGGTTAATTATCGTCACAAAATGTCACACCCTGCTAAGAACCTAACCGGGCTTTGGCAATTGTAGTTATTACGTTCGGTTAAGTCAAGGGTAAAGTGAACGGGCTTCGCCCGCCCTTGACTTAACCTCACTTCATAACTTTTGGCAAATCAAGCCCGGTTAAGGTTCCTAAAAATTAGATCCAGGCAAAGCTAAGCATACTTTCGGAGAAATATCTCTTCAAGCATTTTTAATATATCCCTGTCACTGTCTTCGTAGGTAAGTCTTTTAACCAGATTGTGTCCATACTTAAAGTAATGCGTATCTGGAGGTATATAGGG
>NZ_FUXM01000035.1 GCF_900167165.1 Carboxydocella sporoproducens DSM 16521
TATTTTCTTTCTCATGCGCTCTCATATTTCTACCTTAACACCCTAAGTTATCCACATCAAGCCTTAAAGCATAATTTCCTAAACATTAAAAAAAGTGGGTACTATTACCCACCTAAAAACTTTTTATATCCACCAGCCAGACTCCTGGCTTCCTTATAGCCCTGCATCACCAGAAACATCACTGCATATATCGACTGAACCCCGCCATTACAATACACCACCAGTGGCCGCTCTCTATCCGGAAACAATTCCTGAAACCGATCTGGTAAATCCTTTAACAAGCATTGTTTAGAGCCCGGTAAACCGTTTTGGGCATGTTCTTCTGGTTGTCGTAAATCCAGAAAGTAGGCTTGTTTCAGCCATTCCTGGTTTTTTATTTTATCCGCCAGTACATCAGCTTTGATTAAATAAAAATCCTTAGGCATGGAACGAAGAAATTGCTTTGCATCCATACACATCACCAGCTCTTAACTTCTGCCATTCAGCAGTTTTTCCTGTAATCACTTTGGCGGCAGCTTTTAAATGGGCTGGGCTGGAAACGCCAGTTAGCAAACAGATTATTTTAAGCTGCCGCTGCCATTCCTTGATTTCATTTGCTAAACCTTCAAGACCATTATCCAGATATGTTTTCAAAAAATGCCCGGCTACTCCAACCGCTTCTGCTCCAAGAGCCAGGGCTTTGGCCCAGTCCAGGGGGGTTAGGATACCTCCACTGGCCCAAAGGTGACCCTGGTTCCCACAAACCGCCAAACACTCCAGCAGCGCCCATGCTGTAGGCAGCCCCCAGCTCAGCTGTAACCGAACAGGCAATTGGGCCCGTCTGGCTTCAATAGCAAGGAAGTCCGTTCCTCCGCTGCCGCCAACATCAAAATACTCCACTCCAACTTCCTTCAGTCTTAAAACCGTTTCCCGACTCAGCCCACAGCCTGTCTCTTTGACGATCACAGGCACCCATGATTTTTTTACCAGTTGCTCGATATTGTTTAGCCATTGGGTAAACTTCCTGTCCCCTTCTGGCATCATCAATTCCTGAGCAGCATTCAGATGGACTTGCACACCCTGGGCTCCAATCATCTCAATAGCCTTAAGGGCTAAATCCCAGGATACACCAGCCCCCACATTGGCAAAAACCAGTCCCTCTGGGTTTTCGGTTCTGATTACCTGATAGGTTTTGACCAGTTCCTCATTATATAGAGCGGCATGCTGACTGCCCACTGCCAGGCCGATACCTGTTTCAGCAGCAACCAGTGCTAAATCTCTATTTATTTTTTCACTAGCCGGATGACCGCCAGTAATAGCAGTTATAAACAATGGAGCCTTGCAAATTTTATCAAGAAAACACCAGGTAGTATCAATTTCATCCCAGTCATTAACCGGTAGAGCCTGATGAATCAGATGAACATCTTCAAAACCGGTATAATGCGGGTTATATTCTTCCTTAAACAACTGGATATGTTCCAGTTTGCGCTGTGAACGCTGGTTGTTCAAATCCCGGACCTCCATTGATTATATTTTCCAGAATGGTACGATCGGCAGGAGCAAGTTCCAAATCAAGCGCAGCTTTAGGACTAAACCAACCAATAGCCTGTCCTTCCATGCCTTGTGGCTCTCCTGCCTGCAACTGGCAATGATAGACCAGTAGTAAAACAACCCTATCTTCATAACGGTGCCAGACTACCGTAGCCAGACCTAATATGTGAATATCAATATTCAGCTCTTCTTTAATCTCTCTTTTTAACCCTTCCTCCGGCGCCTCATCAATTTCCAGTTTACCGCCGGGAAATTCCCACATTCCAGCCAGGTGGCTGCCTGGCCGTCTCTGGGCCAGCAGAAGTTCGCCTTCCCGCCAGATGGCCGCTGCCGTTACCACTATTCTCTCCAACCCCCGTACCTCCTTATAAGTTCATGGCAAGATAAAGACCAGCAAATCCACAAATCAGTCCAAAGCTAAAAGAAAGGAAAATATATGAAAAGGCAATCGAATATTTACCTTGTTTTAATAAAGAAATAAATTCATAATTAAGAGTGGAATAAGTAGTAAAACTGCCTAAAAAACCAGTACCAAAAGCAAGCACCACAGTTAATGGCAAATAATTTTTATAACCCAGAACAAGCCCCAGGGCAAAAGAACCTGAGAGGTTAATAACCATCGTGCCCAGGGGCAAGTCTCCCTGCCACCAGCGATTAACCCACTTGCCCAGCCAGTAACGGGAAAGCGCCCCTAAGGCCCCGCCAATTGCTACTAACAGCCACATTTTCATTCCTTTACTCCTTCTCCCTTAAGGTCTGGCCCGTAGTAGTTTCTGCTATAAACCAGCCCAGAAAGCCAGCAGCTGCTGCCAGAAAAGCAGTCATCAAAAGATAAGAAAATGCTGTTAAGTAATTGTGCTTTAAAAGTAAAGCAACATTTTCCAGCATAAAAGTGGAAAAAGTAGTGAAAGCACCAAAAAAACCAGTTGCAATCCCAAGACGCCAGTGAGCAGCTAACCCCCAGCTAGTTAAAGATTTTTGCAAGAAGAACGCCAGGCCAAAGGAACCCAGCAGATTTACAATTAAAGTCGCTGTGGGTATACCGATGATAGAAAAGCCCTGTGCCAGCTGGTTAACACTATAGCGAGCAACAGCACCTAGTAGCCCTCCCAAAGCTATCGCCAGTAGGTCTTTCACAATTGCCACCTCCTAGCGAATAACGCTAACTGGACAGGGTGCCTGATAAAGCAAGCGATGACTGACACTCCCCAGGACCATGCCTTTTATATTGCTCAATCCCCGGCCACCAACTACGATATGATCAAATCCCTCAGTTCGAGCATATTTGCTCAGCATTTCTGCCGCATCCCCTTCCAGGACACAGGTGGAAATTTTAATCCCCTTTTGGTTAGCCATGTTTTCTGCCTGGGCCAGGGTTTTGCTGGCTTTCTCTTTTAAAAAAGCATTATATTGTTCAGGGGAAAGGCCAGCAAACAAAGCCAGATCCCGACTAAATCCTACAACACAAACGGCAGTTAGTTTTATTTCTGGCTTTAGCACTGCTAATTCCAGGGCAAATTCCAGAGCCTTAAAACTATGGCTCGAACCATCCAAACCTACTAATATTTTCGACAACATCTCTATCCCCTCCCTGAAGTTATTGTATTATTATCTTTTCCCAAAGTCAAAAGGTCCGGCTTACTGGCCGGACCTTTGATTGCAACTGCCGCAGGCTCCACTGCAGCTACCAATCTGGATTAATACTTTGGCACAACGGGGACACTTCATTTCATTACCCTTTAGTTTAAAACCACACTGTGGACAGGTGTTAGAGATAATATTACATTCATGAGCCATAAATTACGCCTCCTCTCTCTGCGGGAGAAACTTTCCTAACAGAATGGCTAAAACCAGCATACTGCCGAAGAGCAGGTACCCTCCGGCCAGGCCCATTAGATTAAACAGCTGCGCCGTAAGACCTCCAATCAAAAAGGCAATAACTAGAACAGCCGGCCAGATAATCAAGCCTTCCTGTTTGCCCCTTTCCTTAAAAATAACCAGTGCAGAAGCAATACAGGGAACAAAAATTGTAATCGTAATTAAACCAGCTAACTTCTGTAGTGCGGTTAATTCCATGGAAGCAAAACCGGCAGCACCAAAATCTCGACGAACAAAGCCCATGATAAATGCTGTTGCCGCTTCCTTAGGCAAACTTAACCAGCCAACCGTTAAGGGACGCAACCAATCTTGCAACATTTCCAGTGCCCCGGTAATTTGCATAATGCTAATAATAAAGGCGCCAATTGCAAACAAAGGGGTAGCTTCTTTCAGAAAGTGACTGGACTTGGTTGCTGTCTTCTTTACTACATTACTCAGCCGCGGTAAGCGCATGGGAGGTAAGTCGATTAACAGATCAGTAGATCTACCCGGTAATAGCTTATTCAATAAAGTACCTACCAGAGCCAGAAGGGAAAAGATAGCCAGCACATATAATATTACAAATTTTGCACCTAATCCTGAAAGCAGTGCTACGATAACCCCCATCTGGGCAGAACAGGGAATAGCCATAGCAAGGAGGAAAGTCGCAATTCGTCTCTCCCGATCAGAACCAAGCACTCTGGTGACGATAGTGGCCATGGTGACACAGCCAAACCCCAGAATCATCGGGATAACCGCCCGTCCATTCAGACCAATGCTGGTCATAACCCGGTCGAGCAAAGTGGCGATCCGCGGTAGATAGCCACTGTCTTCAAAGATGGATAAGACCAGATAAAAGCCCACCACCAGTGGCAAAAGCAACCCAAAAATATAAGTGACTGTCATGGTCAAAATACCAAATTCACCGATTAAGATGGTACCCAGAGCTGAGTGTTCAGGGATAATACTACCAATTACCTGTCTAATCCAGGGTTCATAGAAACCCTGCATAATGGTTTCCTCTGTAACCCCTACAACATCCTGCGCAATAATTACACCGATAATTTCATACATTCCCCAGAGGGCCAATAGCAAAATGGGAATCCCTGTCAGCGGGCGGATACTCCATCGTCCCAATCTGGTTGACCAGCTAATACCCTGGCTTGTTTCCCGCTGTACTTTTTCCACCAGCCGGTTAACCCGTTCTCTTCTTCTCCGGTATATTTCCTCCTGCAAATCTCCCGGTGGCAGGCCATTTCTCTCCGCTACAATTGGGTCTCCTTCCAGAATTAAAAGAGCTTCTCCCTGGTGCCCCACTTTGGCTGTCATCCATTCCAGTTTATCCTGCAGCCAGGGGTCTATATATCCAGGTCTAGCCTGATTTAGTCCTTCCTGCAATTCTTTGAAGCCTTTTTTCTCAACAGCTACTGTAGGAAATACCGGGACGCCCAGCTCTCTGGATAATAGATCGATATCAATTTCCATACCATTTTTTCGGGCTTCATCAACCATATTCAAAGCCACAATCACAGGTACACCGGTATCTATGATTTGCTGGGTTAAAAACAGGTCTCTTTCCAGGTGAACAGCATCTACAACATTAATCACCAGATCTGCATCTAAAATAATGTCCCGCGCTATCCTTTCCTCATCATTAAAGGAGGAAATACCATAAACACCAGGAGTATCAATTACCACATCTTGACCATACCGACCATGGCTAATTTCCAGGGTTGTCCCCGGGTAATTAGAAACATCCACATACATTCCAGTAAAAGCATTGAAAAAAACCGATTTACCTACATTAGGATTTCCCGCCAGAACTATTTTCCTGGCTCCAGGCGGGATATCCAGTGCCAGGTTACAATGATGGCAATGCATAGAAATTCCCTCTTTCCTTAAAGAATCTCAACCAGAATTTTTTGCGCCAGTTGCCTGCCTACAGCTATCTCCTGTTTTTTGCGGCCGAGAATAATCGGTCCAGCCGGAATAATTTCTTCAACTGACACTATTTCCCCTTCACTAATCCCAAAGCGTAAAGCCTGGGCCCGAACTACCGGATTATTAATACTATGTATTCTTACCTTCTGTCCTTTTTTCACCATATCCAGTGGTGCCAAATGGGCCACCTCCATTCACCTCGTTGAGAATGATATTCATTTACTCTATAATTATGATAGTTCATTTGTACTAAATTGTCAAGAGGTCACTAAAAAAGCATTGCCTTTTATATAAGGCAATGCTTGCATCAATCAAATTATGCCTCAGGAACAACTCCCTGAGCCTCTTTTAAGGATAAACTGATACGCTTCTCATCAGATTTTACGTCAATAACCTTTACTAAGACTTCCTGACCTGGCTGTACCACTTCGTCAGCTTTGGCCACCCTCCTATCCGCCAGCTGAGAAAGGTGAATCAAACCATCTACTCCCGGTTCTAACTCTACAAAGGCCCCAAAAGGAACTAACCGCACCACTTTCCCTTTTACAATGGAGCCAACGGTGTATTTTTTCTCTACTGTTTCCCAGGGACTGGGTAAAACCTGACGCCGACTTAAAGATATCTTTTCATTGGCCTGATCTATATCCAGTATTTTTACCTCAATTTCTTCCCCTTCTCTGATCACTTCAGCAGGGTGATCTACATGATGCCAGGCTAATTCAGAAATATGCAGTAAACCATCTATTCCTCCCAGATCTACGAAAGCTCCAAAAGAAGTAATACGGCGTACCTTTCCTTTCACGATTTGTCCAGGAGCAAGAGTAGCCAGTGCATTCGTCTTCTTCTGCAGCTGTTCTTCCTCAATCACTGCTTTCCGGCTGACCACTACTCTGGCTTTCTGCCGGTTAAATTCAATTATTTTGACAGCAACTTCCTGACCAACATATTTTTCTAGATTTTCCACATAACGAACATCAACATGAGAGGCCGGCAAAAATGCTCTTACTCCCAGATCTACCAGTAACCCGCCTTTAATTACTTCAGCCACCCGACCGGTTACTTTTTGTCCGGTTTTGTAGGCTTCTTCCAGGGTATTCATAGCCTTCATGGCATCAGCTTTTTGTTTAGAACAGACGATCCGCCCTTCCATATCCTCAACCTTTAGTACTACTACCTCAATTTCATCCCCAGGTTTTACATATTCTCTGGCGGATTCCACCGGACAACAGGTCAGTTCCCTTAAGGGAACGACAGCTTCTGATTTGGCTCCTATATCCACCAGGACTTCATCGTCACTTACAGACACCACAGTGCCTTTTAACTTTTGCCCCCGGCTAACCCTTTGGAATTCCAGAGCCTCATTGAGCAGCTGCTCCATATCCTGGGGATTTTGTTCTGTCTGTTCGTTCTGACGTATATCGGTCATTTTCTTGACAACCTCCTCTATGATCCAGTCAGGTGTAGAAGCACCTGCAGTTATACCGACCTTATCTACACCTTTAAACCAGTCGGTTTGAATCTCAGCAGCAGTTTCAATCGCATAGGTGGTGGCGCCTGATTCCCGGCAGATGGCTGCTAGTTTTTGAGTATTGGCACTATGAGCACCACCTACAACCAGCATAACTTCCACCTGGCTTGCTAATTCCCGTGCCGCCTGTTGTCTTTCTTCCGTAGCGTGGCAGATGGTGTTAAAAACCCTTACTTCCCGGCCAAAAGTCAGCAATTCTTTAACTACCGCCTGCAATCTGGCTAAAGGCTGTGTGGTTTGAGCCAGAACGCCAATTTTTTTCCCTGGCTTAATCAGTTGAAGATCTTCCGGTTGCTGAACTACAATCCCTTTGCCTTCGGTCCAACCGATGATGCCCTTAACTTCCGGATGTTCGGCTTCTCCTACCACGATAACAGTATATCCATCTGCTTGTAAAGAACGAGCAATTTCCTGGGCCTTTTTGACAAAAGGGCAGGTAGCATCAACTAGCTTTATCTTCAACTCTTCAGCCTTATTTAGAATCTCCGGGCCCACTCCATGGGAACGGATAATCACCACTTCACCAGCAGCAGAATCCAAATTTTCGATAACTTTTATTCCCTGTTCTTCCAGTTTGGCAACAGCCTGCCGGTTATGAATTAACGGTCCATAAGTGTATATTTGACTGCCAGTTTCCCGGGCTGCTGCTTCAGCCACCTGGATGGCTCGTTTCACTCCGAAACAGTAACCGGCAGCGCGGGCTAAGATAATTTCCAACCTGTTCACCCCTGGTTCTGTAAGTATAATTGTTTGTCCATTACCTCAAATTATTCTATTTTCGTCAGAAAAGTCCTGCATTTGCTTAAAAAAAATGTTATTTTTCCCTTAACCTCTTAATTTCAGCCATTATCTGCTGGGCAAATGCCTCCAGTTCCTCTTTGCTTACCTTGCTGCCTGCTGGCCAGGGCGGTTTAATCACCTGACCCACGCGAACAGTAATGGGAGCCAGTAAACGCTGGGTGTTGATTAAGGCCACTGGCAATACAGGAGCCCCTGTCTTAGCAGCCAACATAGCCACTCCCAGTTTGGGCTGTTGTAAATTGCCATCTTTACTGCGCGTACCTTCCGGAAAAATGCCAAAACAGTCCCCCTTCTCCAGGACATCCAGAGCCGCTCTGATCGCTCCCCGGTCACCTGTACCTCTCTTTACAGGAAAAGCGCCCAGATGCCGAATAATCCAGCTAAGTACCGGGACCTGAAACAATTCTTCCTTGGCCAAATAGCTTACCTTCCGATCAAAGGCACAGCCTACTACGACCGGATCCAGATTGCTGACATGGTTAGCAGCAATAATTACTGGTCCCTCTACCGGTAGATTCTTTTCCCCTTCCACTTTCCAGCACCTAACAAACCGTAAATAAGACCGACAAAGCATTCGGGCAAATTGATAAAAATCCACCTTATGTATTCCCTCCCAAACGTTTTAACAATTCATTAACCACTTCTTCGATGGTCATTCCGGTAGTATCAATAATCTGGGCATCTTCTGCCGGTTTAAGGGGAGCAATCTCCCGTCCGCTATCCATTTTGTCCCTTAAAGCCATTTCCTCTAAGAGACTCTCAAAGCTCTGGGTATAACCTTTGCTTTTTAACTCCAAATAGCGGCGGCGGGCCCGCTCTTCCAGAGAGGCAGTCAGAAAGAACTTGTGCTCTGCCTCAGGCAATACCACCGTGCCGATATCCCGACCATCCATTACTACCGGCCACTTTTCTCCCAGTGCCCGTTGCCAAATCGTTAGCTTTTCCCGCACAGCCGGAATACGAGCAACCTGAGATACCGCCTGACTTACCTGAGGCGTTCGGATGGCGTCACTGACATCCTCCCCATCTAAAATCACCCGCAATCCTTCAGTTGCTGGGATCAGGTCCACCTCTGTTTCTGTTAGCATATCAGCGATTTCCTTTTCATCTCCCGGATCCAACCCCTGTTTTAAAACCTTCAGGGTAACTGCCCGGTACATTGCCCCTGTATCTACATATAGATAACCCAGTTGCCGGGCCAGCAAACGGGCAATGGTGCTCTTGCCGGCACCAGCAGGTCCATCAATGGCAATTTGTTGTAGTTTGCTCATCACTCAAACCCCTCTTTCTTCTCTCAGCTATTATAACAAAAACCTGCAGTCAAAGAAAAGAAAAAAGGGGCATTTTGCCCCTACCAGCGCCTTTCTGCTCCACCACCGCCCGATGAGCCGCCGCCAAATCCTCCTCCGCCCCGGCGACCTCCGCCAAAAATAGCCGCATAGAAAAACAAATCCATCAACAAGCGGGTAATCCGGGCGCGGTTGAACAGTACATCCAGTAACAACAAGCCAGCGATAATATAAGCGATAGTAATGTTCTTCCTACTCTCCTTTTGCTCCGGTTCAACAGGCTGTACCAGGTTTTTTACCTGATATTCACGAGCAACTTCCTCTACCAGACGACGGTAGCCATTTTCAATACCCCGATTATAATCGCCCTGCCGGAAGTATGGCAAAACTGATTCATCTAAAATGCGTCCCGCTTTCCCGTCGGGGATGGCCCCCTCCAGCCCATAACCAACTTCGATTCTGACTTCCCTTTCATTGGGAGCGATGAGGAACAGCACGCCATTATTGTGTTCCTTACTGCCAATCCCCAGTCTTCTGAATTCTTCGACTGCTATCTGGCTGATAGGTTTACCTTCCAGAGATGGCAGAGTCATCACAACTACTTGAGCCCCAGGAGTGGCCTGTTCTAAAGCAGCTCCTAGTTGATTGATGCGCCGGGCCACCTCTGGAGATAGAATCTCAGCCCGATCCTGAACATAAATGTCCGCCGACCAGGCAGTGTTAAATATTGCGATTAGAAAAGAAAAGAGTAATATCCAAACGGGGAGTACACGGCGCCAGCTTATCCGCATGCCATTTGCCCCCTTTAACTTTTACCAGAGCCAAAATCCACTTTAGGTGCCTGCTCAGCTCCTGGCTGAGCCTGGAAAAATTCTTTGGCATTAAAGCCAAATACTCCTGCTACCAAATTGGTTGGAAAACTTTTCAGATAGGTATTGTAGGCCTGGACAGCTTTATTATAATCCTGGCGGGCCACGGCGATACGATTTTCGGTACCTGCCAGCTCATCCATTAATTGCCGGAAGTTAGCATCTGCCTTAAGGTTAGGATAATTTTCAACTACCACCAGCAAACGGCTTAATGCGCTATCCAGCTGAGCATTAGCTGTTGCTGCTTCCGCCGGTGTTCTGGC
This sequence comes from Carboxydocella sporoproducens DSM 16521, assembly GCF_900167165.1. NCBI lineage: Bacteria > Bacillati > Bacillota > Clostridia > Eubacteriales > Clostridiales Family XVI. Incertae Sedis > Carboxydocella > Carboxydocella thermautotrophica. The sequence goes on from NZ_FUXM01000035.1 coordinate 10,079, forward strand.
CCCGGCCAGGCGGGATCTGGCCTCAGCGATATTGCCCAGTACCTCTTTTTCATGAGCAGCATAACCTTTAACTGTTTCTACCAGATTGGGAATCAGATCTGTCCGCCGCTGCAGCTGGTTTTGCACTTGAGCCCAGCTGCTTTCCACTTGCTGTTCCATCGTTACCAGGTTATTATAAGTACTGCTCAGACTCATACCCAGAACCAGTACAATCCCCAGTATTACCAGAACAGGAATCCACACCTTTTTCATAAACAATCCCCCTTTTTAAAGTAAAATAAAGAGACCTTTACCCCTTGTGGAGCAAAGGTCTTGCTGCTAAGGCCAAAACCGGGGTCTAACCCGAGTTGACGATTCTGGCTCCCTGTAGTCAGGGCGCTACTCCCCATTTGCTAATTATATTATATTGATTTTTCTCCTCTCAGTCAAGATTGGCTCCTAATCTTTGCAAACTGGAAACAAAGTCAGGATAGGAAACTGGAATTGCTTCACAACCCGAAACAGTAGTAGTCCCATGCGCTACCAGACCAGCAATTAGCAAAGTCATTGCCATTCTATGATCATGGTAGCTTTCTACCCGGGCTCCCACTAGTTTAGCCCCACCTTCAATTATCAAGCCATCGGGCATTTCTTCGATGGTAGCTCCCAGTTTGCTCAGTTCCCGGCTTATAGCAGCCAGACGGTCCGATTCCTTGACCCTGAGCTCTGCGGCATCCCGGATTATGGTCCGACCACGGGCCACTGCTGCCGCCAGAGCCAGTACAGGAATTTCATCAATCAATCTGGGAATAAGCTCCCCTCCTATTTCTACACCCTGTAACTCCGCCGATTCTACCAGCAGGTCTGCCACCGGTTCATCGCCAAATCGGCGATAATTCATCAGTTGAATTCTGGCCCCCATTGCCTGTAAAACATCAAGAATACCGGTACGAGTAGGATTGACACCCACCTGTTTTAAATAAAGGCTGCTATTGGGAATGATACTGGCAGCTACCAGCCAGAAGGCTGCGGAAGAGATATCACCCGGTACCTGTACTGGAGCAGCCTGCAATTTCTGTCCGCCCTCAACCCAGAGCCGGTTTCCTTCCTGCCCTATTTCAACACCAAAAGTGCGTAACATTCTTTCCGTGTGATCCCGGCTGACAGCAGGCTCCTGTACCTCTGTTTTCCCTTCAGCCCGCAGCCCAGCCAGCAACAGAGCAGATTTCACCTGCGCACTGGCCACAGCGGAAAGGTGCTGACAGCCAACCAGCTTACCGCCCTGGATGGCCAGGGGAGCCAGCTTACCCTGACTTCGGCCCTGAATCCGGGCTCCCATCTTTTGTAATGGCTCAGTTACCCGGCCCATAGGTCGCCGCCGAATCGAAGCGTCTCCTGTCAGGACGCTGAAGAAATCCGTGCCGGCCAGAATGCCTAGCAGTAGCCGCATGGTAGTACCGCTATTGCCCACATCCAGTACATCAGACGGCTCTTTTAATCCCTGCCAGCCACGCCCATGAACCTTCAGGGCACCTGGTCCAGTTTCCTCGATCTCAACTCCCATCTGGCGCAAACAGGACACTGAGCTGAGACAGTCAGCCCCGGGCAAAAAGCCGCTGATTTCAACAGTGCCTTCTGTTAATGCTCCCAGCAACACTGCCCGATGGGAAATGGACTTATCTCCCGGAATCATCAACTCGCCTTTCATCCCTGCACTGGGTCCTTGAACTCGAATTTGCTCTACCATATCCTTCATCCTTATCCCATATTTTGCCGGTAAACCCTGGCTTGTTCCAGAAGCATACTCAACCGTGTCTCGTCGGTATTACTCAAGGCATCTTTAACTGTTGTTAAAAAAACCTGTAAATCATCAATAGCTGCCAGAATTTCTTCCCGATTGGTCAAAAATATATCCAGCCACATTGGCACCGGACTACCAGCAATTCTGGTCGTATCCCGTAATCCTGGCCCGGCACATCGTAATGCTTCCTGCCCCAGAGCACATACTACATTGTGCAATAATCCCCCTGCTACCAAATGGGGTAAGTGGCTTAGGCGGGCTGTGATGCGATCATGGTCCCTGGCGGTAATCAGGCGCTCTTTGGCGCCAACGGCCTGTACCATCTCCCTGACCAGCTCCAGGTGTTCCGGACCACAGTTCTCTCCTGGACAGAGAAACCAGGTTGCCCCCTGAAAAAGTCTGGCAGAAGCTGCTACTATTCCCTGTTTTTCTGAACCGGCCATGGGATGACCGCCAATCCATGCTGTTCCCCGGGGTAAGCAAGCTGCAATCTTCCGTTCCAGTTCCCCTTTAGTAGAACAAAGGTCGGTTAACACCGCGCCCCGGGCCAGGCTGGCTGCCACCGATTCCACCAGTTGTATAGCTGTTCTGACTGGCACTGCCAAGACCACCAGATCAGCAACAGCTACAACTTCGGCCAGTTCCTCCCTAATCTCAATCCCCGGTATTAACCGGGCAGCTTTTTTTCTTACTTCCGGGTCAATATCCCAACCCCTGAGCTGCCAGCTGGTATTTTGACTTAAAGCACTGGCCAATGAGCCGCCCATTAGGCCCAGTCCAATAATGGCTATCTTGCGTTCTACTGTCATCGCCTTCACCCCAGCTCTTTTCCCAGTGCTATAGCCAGTTTTCTTACTTGTTCTACCAGATGGGCAAAATTTTCCGGAGTCAGGGACTGGGGTCCGTCGGAGACAGCCTCACTCGGATTAGGATGCATTTCAATCATTAACCCATCAGCACCTGCTGCCAGTCCTGCCAGCGCCATTGGTGTTACCAGTTTCCATTTACCTGTACCATGGCTGGGATCCACCAGAATGGGCAAATGGGAAAGTTGACGAGCAAGAGCTACCGCATTCAAATCCAGGGTATTACGGGTAGAAGTCTCAAAGGTACGGATACCGCGTTCACAGAGAATAACCTGGAAGTTGCCGGCAGATAAAATATATTCCGCTGCCAGCAGCCATTCTTCAACGGTAGCACTCATCCCCCGTTTTAATATAACCGGCTTACCAGCCCTGGCTACCTCCTTCAGAAGCAGGAAGTTTTGCATATTGCGGGCTCCGATCTGCAGAATATCGGCATATTCGGCCACCAGCTCCAGAGAGCGAGGATCCACCACTTCCGTAGCCACCGGCAGGCCGGTTTCCGCTCGCGCTCGGGCCAGTAATTTTAATCCCTCTTCTTCCATGCCCTGGAAGGAGTAGGGGCTAGTACGAGGTTTATAAGCTCCCCCGCGCAAAATACTGGCTCCGGCGGCTTTGGCCAGTCGAGCTGCCGTTAAAATCTGCTCCTCCCCTTCCACCGCACAGGGGCCGGCAATAATCTGCACTTTTCCTCCGCCAATCTGGACATCCCCTACCGTTACTACCGTATCCTGGGGATGAAAATCCCGGCTGGCCAGTTTATAAGGCCGTAAAATTGGTACAACTCGTTCTACCTGGGGTAAAGCCTCCAGAGCCAGACTGGCTGCCAGTTCCCGGTCCCCGATGATGCCCAGGATGGTTCGTTCAATCCCCTGGGACAGATGCACCCTTAGTCCTGCTCGTTCGATCATTTCAATAACCTGATTTTTTTCCTGCTCTCCTGCCTGGGCAGTTAACACAACGATCATCACTACCATCCTCCCATCCTGCTATTTAGTAACAATTAGCTATTAATTACTTCCCTTAAAGCCTGGATAAAGCCTTGATTTTCCTCCGGCAATCCTACTGTGACCCGCAACCAGGTTCCCAGCCCTACATCCCGCACTATATAGCCTTTGCGCAAGAGCTGCTGAAATACTTCAGCAGCCGGACGCTCTACATTAATCAGAACAAAATTGGTATAGGAAGGTACGTATTCCAATCCCAGCTTCTCCAGGGCCGTGTAGAAAAACTGTAATCCCTGGGCATTTAACTCCCGTACCCTTTCCAGGTGGACCTGATCTGCCAGAGCTGCCCGGGCAGCCGCCTGGGCCAGAGCATTCACATTAAAAGGCGGCCTAACCCGTTCCAGGTTTTGCACGATTTCCGGTTTGGTTAAAGCATAACCCACCCGCAATCCTGCCAGTCCATAGATTTTGGAGAAGGTGCGCAAAACAATCACATCCCTGCCCTGGCGCAAATAGTCCAGGCCATCGGGATACTCTTCATTATTGACATATTCATAATAAGCTTCATCGAAAACTACCAGCACTCCTGCCGGAACCCTGGCCATAAAGGCAGCTACTTCCTCTCTGGTCACCATAGTTCCGGTGGGATTATTGGGATTGCAGAGAAAAATCATCCTGGTTTTTTCAGTAATCGCCTGAGCCATAGCGGGTAGGTCATGTCGCCAATCAGCCGTCAAAGGTATTTCAACCGGCACTCCCTCCATCATCCTGACCACAGGCTCATAGCGGGGAAATGACGGTTTGGCCATAATCACTTCATCCCCTGCTTCCACATAAGCCAGAGCCAGCAGCTGAATCAGTTCATCGGAACCATTGCCTAAAGCGATCTGTTCAATGGATACCTGCCAGTGTTTAGCCAGGGCCTCCTTCAGATAATAACCATTTCCATCCGGATATAAATTGGTTTTGCCGGCTTGATCCACCATGGCTGCAATAGCCTTTGGTGAAGGCCCGACCGGATTTTCGTTGGAAGCCAGTTTGGCGACCCGGGTAAGTCCTAGCTCCCGCTGAACTTCTTCAATTGGTTTTCCCGGCACATAGACTTTAATTTTTTCTAGAGATTTCCTTGCCTGCACCACACTCTCTTCCCCCCTCTGTAGAAATTTGGCAAAAAGGGCACCCCTGATAGGAGTGCCCGCTGATGGACGGAATGTCCCCATCTGCGTTATTGTTTTCCTCCTACCTGCCTTCCTACCAGTTCTAGTAAAATCTTTACAGTCTACCATCCTACCCAGCAACTACATTGAAACTTACTTTGCTTCATCTTACCATAATCCCATAAATTTTGTAAAGACTAAATTGCTATTTCCCGTCCAATAGCCTGCGCAATCTTCTGCAAATCCTGCATCAGTTTATGAAAGTTAGCCGGAGTGAGAGACTGAGGACCATCACAGAGAGCTTCTGCTGGATTGGGGTGAACCTCAATCAGCAAACCATCTGCTCCCGCTGCAATCGCTCCTTTAGCCATAGCCGCTACCAGCTGCCAGCGGCCGGTAGCATGGCTGGGATCTACAATTACGGGTAAATGGGAAACTTCTTTTACTACCGCAACTGCACTTAGATCCAGCGTATTGCGGGTTGCTGTCTCAAAAGTGCGGATTCCCCGTTCACAGAGGATGATCTGGTCATTCCCCTGGCTCATAATATACTCGGCAGCCAGTAACCATTCTTCAATAGTAGCTGCCAGGCCTCGTTTCAATAAGATCGGCTTCCCAATTCTACCAGCTTCTTTTAAAAGGGCGAAATTTTGCATATTCCGGCTGCCAATTTGCAAAATATCCGCATATTCAGCTACCAACTCCAGATCCCGGGTGTCCATGACCTCGGTCACTACAGGCAAACCGGTCTCCCTTCTGGTTTCAGCCAGCAACTTCAGGCCTTCTTCCATCAAGCCCTGAAAAGCATAGGGAGATGTTCTTGGTTTAAAGGCACCGCCCCTTAAAACCCTGGCCCCGCCTTCTTTAACGGCATAAGCAGCAGCCAGCAGCAGTTCCTTGCTTTCCACGGCACAGGGCCCAGCCATCACTATTATTTCCCTATCCCCGACTTTCAGTTCCTCATTTATGGTTACAACGGTGGCCTGGTCCAAATGCTGTCTTGCCACCAATTTTAATGGAGTCATTTCAACTTCCCTCCTCATCTCCCAGGGCAGCCTTTAACTCACCAATATAAGCTGTCAATTCCCTGAGGGCCCGGGGAGATGTTCCATCTTCTATTAACTTTTTCATCACAGCACTACCAATAACAACCCCATCACAATAGGGCTGAATTTTTTTTATCTGTTCAGGTTTATTAAAACCAAAACCTACAACTACAGGCAGGCCAGAATTTTCCTTGGCGGCCACAAGAAAGTCCGTTAATCTATTCGACAAATGCGTTCGAATTCCTGTAGTGCCGGTTACAGAAATGCAGTAAAGAAAGGGTTCTTTCAGTTTCCGCATCTCCTGCATCCTGGCCACCGGCGTTGTGGGTGCTGCCATAGGAATCTGGGCTAGGCCGTAGGGCTTGAGTATGGGTTCCAACCAGTGGCGTTCTTCCAGAGGAATATCTGGCACAATCACACCACCAATCCCTGCTTCTACCAGCCTTTCTCCCGCCTGGTCTAACTGTAAAAGTGGATTGGCGTAAGTCATAAGCAAGAACGGCACTGTTCTTAGCTCCACTGGTAAGTTTTTTAAACAATCCAGTACTTTTTCCGCAGTTGTTCCAGCCTGTAATGACAGTTTGGCTGCTTCCTGAATAACCGGCCCATCAGCACTGGGATCGGAAAAAGGCAGCCCCACTTCGATCAAATCAGCGCCACCTTCCAGTACAGCTGCCAGAATTTCAGGAAAGAGCTCCATGCGGGGATAACCAGCCGTGAGATAGATGATTAAATTTTTCTTAGCTCTAAGCATCTACCTCACCTCCTAGTTGCTGGAGTGTATGGACATCTTTATCGCCTCGACCGGAAAGACAAATAACCATAATTCTATCAGGTCCAAGTTCCCGGGCCAACGGCAGTGCACCTGCAATAGCATGAGCACTTTCCAGTGCGGGTAAGATTCCTTCCGTCCGACATAGCAATTCCGCAGCCTGTAATGCTTCCTGATCGGTGACTGCCAGGTAGCGGGCCCGCCCGGTTTTATGCAGAAAAGCATGTTCTGGACCTACCCCCGGGTAATCCAATCCCGCTGATACAGAATGTGCTTCCAGAATTTGACCATGAGCATCCTGTAATAAAAAGGTCCTGGCTCCATGCAAAACTCCGGGACGACCACAATTTAGTGTTGCCGCATGTTGCCCCGTAGCCAAACCTTTGCCTGCAGCTTCCACTCCATATAAGGCTACCTGAGTGTCCTGTAGAAAAGGATAAAATATGCCCATAGCATTACTGCCCCCACCGACACAGGCCACAATAGCGTCAGGCAACCGCCCTTCTTTGTCCAGTATTTGTCTTTTTGTCTCCTCCCCGATAATTTTTTGAAATTCCCGAACCAGGGTTGGATATGGATGAGGGCCTACCACCGAACCGATGATATAGTGACAGTGTTCAATTCGGGTAACCCATTGCCGCAAAGCCTCATTGGTGGCATCTTTAAGAGTGCAGCTGCCACTTTGCACAGGCACCACTTCAGCCCCTAAGAGCTGCATCCGTAAAACATTCAGCTGCTGTCTTTCTACATCTTTTGCCCCCATATAAACTGTACATTTTAGATTCAACAGGGCCGCCGCAGTAGCTGTCGCTACTCCGTGCTGGCCTGCCCCTGTCTCGGCTATAACCTCTTTTTTCCCCAGTTTTCTGGCCAGCAACGCCTGACCCAGGGTATTATTGATTTTATGACTGCCTGTGTGGTTCAAATCTTCGCGTTTAAGATAAATTTTAGCCCCACCAGCCAGCTTCGTCAAGTTAGCAGCATAATACAGGGGAGACGGTCGCCCAACATAATCCCTTAACAAATAATTTAACTCTTCCCAAAAAGCCTTATCCTCTTTGATCGCAAAGAAAGCCTGTTCCAGTTCCTGTAAAGCAGGAATTGCCGTTTCAGCCACAAACCTGCCGCCAAAATTTCCGAAATACCCTGCTCTTGCCATTACCATAGCTAAAACCTCCTTATGATTGCGGCTACCCTAGCCATTTTTTCAGCATCTTTGATTCCAGGCTGGCTTTCCACCCCGGAATTTACATCCACCAAATCGGGTTGAAAGATTTCTAATAATTTGGGGATGTTTTCTGCATTTAAGCCTCCAGCAATCCAAACTGGTTTGGGCAACCGCAGGTTTTGTAAAACCGTCCAGTCAAAATTCTGGCCTGATCCTCCCCGGTTATTGTCCAGCAGTATAGCTTCCACTACCTGTAGAAAAGGTTCCAGTTCCTTTCGCAGTTGACTGCCATCGCGATAAACCACAGACCAGGCCTTGACTGCTGGCCACTTTAAGGCAGAGCAATAGGCCGGGCTCTCCCGCCCGTGAAGCTGCAACAAATCCAGATTCAAATCCCGAGCCAGATTGTAGGCCTCCGTAACAGGCACATCAGCCACTACCCCCACTTTCCAGCAAGAAGAAGGGACTTTTTCCAGAATGGCCCGGGCTTGTTCCAGGCTAACCCTTCTTTTGCTTTCAGCTCCAATGATGACTCCGATGGCGTTAGCACCGAGGTAAACTGCCTTTTCTGCGTCTTCTACCCTGGTAAGACCACAAACTTTGAATTTCAACAAAAAAATCCCTCCCCAAAGGAAAGAGAGGGTGAAAGACTGATTTAGTTCCCTCATCTCTCCTCAACTCTGCTCTCCTGAGCTATGCTAATACTTCCTGAACTCAAAATAGCGACTGCCAGCATGATAGCTAGCCCCCCACCGATTTGAGAGAGGCTGAGCCGCTCTCCCAGAAACCAGAAAGCGGTCAAGGCGGCAACCACCGGTTCCAACATGGAAATTATCACTGTCTCTGTTGCGGAAATACGTTTAAGGCCGGCAAAATAAAGGCCAAAAGGAATAATAGTAGCGAAAAGGGCAATGTAAATAAAAAACGCCACTGTTTCTACAGAGTTTACCTGGGCCAGCAGCCGCCTGGGACTGTTGATTAGCCACCAGGGTAAGCCCCCAGCCAGCAAAGCCCATCCCAGGGTAGTCCAGGGGGTATATTTCTGTAAAACCTGTTTGCCGTAAACGGTATAGAACGCTGCTGTTACAGCAGATGCCAAACCGGTAAGTAATCCATCCAGAGGAATGCCCTCTAAACTTAGTTCCGGGCCCATTATCATTAGTGCGCTCCCGGTAATCGCCAGGATTAAAGCTAAAAGGCCCCGGAAATCCGGTAACTGTTTCTGCCAAACCCAGGCATACAGAGAAACCAGGACAGGGGAAAGATATTGCAGGAAAACGGCCAGGGCCACATTAACCCTGCTTACTGTATAGAGATAAGTGAACTGCACACCGGCCATCCCTAAAATCCCAAGAATAATGATTTTGCCATAATCCTGTCTCTCAATTTTAAGCAACTGTCTCTGCTTGATTGCCAGCCAGGCCAATAACAGCCAGGCCGACAAATTCAACCTAATCTGGACCAAAATCAGGGGATCTACCTGTTTATTAAAGAAATACTTGGCAACTGTTCCTGAAAAGCCCCATAAACCAGCAGCCAGTACTACCATGAAAGCCCCTTTTAAATGTTGATTCGTAATCATTCCCTCCTGCAATCCAGTATTTTTCTGATCACTTCCCCTGGTTCTTGACTGCGCATTAAACGGGTTCCGATTAATAATCCATCTGCACCAGCCGACAGCAATACCTTAGCATCTTCGGCCGTATTGATACCACTGGCGGCAATTACTTTTCTACCCTGGCAGAAAGGAAGCAAGTGCAGGCTACGTTTGAGATCCACCTCTAAAGTAAACAGATCCCGGTTATTAATCAAAATAATTTCTCCATCGGTCTGCTGAACCAGTCCCCAATCCCTTTCATCAAAAATTTCCAGAACTGGCTCAATTCCGACTTGACGACAGCAGGCAACCAGCCTTTGCAAGGTACTCAGATCCAGCAAACGAACTATCAGCAACAGTGCATCAGCTCCGGCCTTTCTGGCTGCATAAACCTGAGCCGGATAAAGGATAAAATCCTTGGCCAGAATCGGAAGCCTTACATGTTTTTTTATTTCAGTTAACAGCTCCAGGTCTCCTTGAAAGAATTCCGGTTCAGTGACAACGGAGATCGCTGCTGCTCCGTTTTGTTCATAAGCCTTTGCCCGTTCAACTGCCTCCTGGCGTAAACCAAGTGGGCCGGCACTGGGGGATGCCAGTTTAATTTCTGCCAGCAGAGCCGGTTTTGTAGCAAAAATTGCTGAGAAGGGGCGTGATTCAGGCAAATCCCTTATACCTTCTTGCCTATAAATGGCGCTTGCTTTTCCCCATCTGGCTTCCACATTGGTTAGGATCTTTTTTAAAAAAGGCGCCTGTTTCACATAGCCACCTCCCTGACCCCAATCTCAGCCAGATAGTTAGCCACTCTGCCTTGTAATATCGCCTCACGGGCTATCCTTACACCCTCTCTCAGGTCACTGATCGTTCCAGCAACCCAGAGGGCCAGCGCAGCATTGGCCACTGTAGCTTCCAGAAGCGGACCTGCCTGGGGTCGGAAAAAGAGGTCCAGTAACATTCTGGCATTTTGCCGCTGGTCCCCACCCTTCAAATCCTGCAACTGACAACCAGCTATTCCTATTTCCTCCGGCATCACGGACTTAATGGTTATTTGTCCATCCTGGACCAGAGCCAGCAAATTTTCCCCAGTGGGTGAGAATTCATCCAATCCGTCTGCTCCGTGGACAACCACTCCTCGCTTCCTTCCCAGCTCTACCATTACTTCAGCAAAGGGTTTAACCCAGCTGGTTGCAAAAACCCCAATCACCTGAGCCTGAGGATGTGCCGGGTTACAAAGAGGGCCCAGCAAGTTAAAAACTGTTCTTACCCCCATTTCCTTTCGCACAGGCATCACTGTCGCCAGAGCTGGATGATAAAAGGGAGCGAACAAAAAGACAAATCCCTGTTCTTCTAAAATCCTGGCTGCCCGTTCCGGTTGATTGGGCAAAGGCAAACCCAGTTCCTCTACCAGATCGGAACTGCCACAGCGACTACTTACGGAACGGTTACCGTGTTTGGCTACTGGTATCCCCAGGGCCGCTGCCACCAGCGCTGCTGCTGTCGATAAATTAAAGGTACCGGCTCCATCCCCGCCAGTGCCACAGGTATCAATGACCAGGGGTAAATTGTGTTTCACCGGGCGAGCAAAACGCAACATGGCCCTAGCCAGAGCCGCCACTTCCTCCGGCCGTTCCCCGCGCAAACGCAGCGCAGCCAGCACAGCCGCAATTTGAGCCGGCAAAGCCTGCCCGGTAAGAATCAAGCTCATAAGCTCTTCAGCTTCCAGTGCGGTCAATATCTGTCCCTGTAAAATTTTCTCCAATAAATCCTTGACTCTACTCAACTCTCCTCAACTCCTTATCCTAATAACTCATCTTCAGAAAATTGCGTAATAAGTCCTTGCCTACTTCGGTGAGAATGGATTCAGGATGAAACTGTACTCCTTCTACTAAAAACTCCTTATGTCTAATCCCCATGATCTCTCCCTGGGCTGTTTCTGCGGTAATCTCCAGACAATCAGGCAAAGTCTCTTTTTCCACAATCAGAGAATGATAACGGGTGGCTATAAACGGGTTGGGCAATCCGGCAAAAACCCCCTTGCCATCGTGATATATTTCAGAAGTCTTACCATGCATCAGTCGCTCTGCCCTGACCACCTTACCTCCAAAAACCTGGCCGATGGACTGATGTCCCAGACAGACTCCCAGGATGGGGATTTTACCAGCAAAATATTTAATCACATCCAGGGAAATTCCGGCTTCATTGGGAGTACATGGTCCAGGACTGATGACAATATGTTGCGGCGAGAGATCTTCTATTTCTTCAACCGTAATTGCATCATTGCGAAATACCCTGATTTCCTCCCCCAGTTCCCCCAGGTATTGAACCAGATTGTAAGTAAAAGAATCGTAATTATCAATCATTAAAATCATTCAATTTTTACCTCCCAGCCAAGTGCTTTAAACATTGCATTGCCTTTATGAATTGTTTCCCAGTATTCACGCTCGGGATCAGAATCAGCCACAATCCCTGCTCCTACACGAACCTGGGCCTGATTTTTCTGCATAACAATAGTTCTGATCGCAATACAGGTATCAATATCGCCGGCAGAACTAAAATAGCCAATTGCTCCAGCATAAAGCCCCCTGCCATCGGCTTCCAGCTCATTAATTATTTCCAGGGCTCTTACCTTTGGAGCACCACTTACTGTTCCTGCCGGAAAACAGGACCAGAAGGCATCCACACTATCATACTCATCCCCCAGTTCACCATGTACAGAAGAAACCAGGTGCATGACATGAGAATATTTTTCGATTTTATAAAAATCTTTCAACCTTACAGTCCCGGAACGGGCCACTTTGCCGATATCATTTCGACCCAGATCAACCAGCATTAAATGTTCTGCCCGTTCCTTCTCATCCCCTAATAATTCTGCTGCAATCTTGCTGTCTTCTACATCAGTCCGTCCACGAGGTCGCGTCCCGGCGATCGGGCGCGTTTCAATCCATCCATCTTTTACCCTTACCAGCATTTCCGGTGATGATCCTATAATCTGGTAATCACCCATTTGTAAATAATAGTGGTAAGGGGAAGGATTAAAATTGCGTAGATCTCTGTACACATCTAAAGGCTGACGAGTAGTTAACCCGTAAAAAGGCTGAGATAGAACTACTTGAAAGATATCTCCTGCGCTAATATAGTCTTTAGCTTTTTCCACCATATTTAGAAAATCCGCTTTTGCATATAAAGCTTTAGCTGGCTGGATTGTGGGATTCTGCTTGTCCTTAGACAGAGCAACTGCCTGAATCTGTTTAAGTTGTTTGATGATTTCCTCAACCTCGCGGTTTAAACCCGGGCTGTTAACAATTACTTTGCATTGTTTTTCCTGTCTATCAAGAATAATCACGTTTCTGGGTCTTAGCAAGATCGCGCCAGGAAATTGAAAAATGTCCTTTTTCCGCCCACACTCGTTCAGCCGGTGCTCTTTTTCCCGATAGGCCATATCGAAGGAAATACAGCCCACAAATCCATTATAAAATGGTTCAAGTTCTTTTAACAGGGGAAATTTATTCTTTTTTAATAATTTCGATAATTCTTCCCTATCATCTGCAAAGATATACTCTTCACCATCCCAGCCGATGATAGTATAACGTGCCAGTTTCTGGGGTCCTTCAGAACTCTCCAGCAAAAAACCAGTTCCTGAACCAACTAATTGTTCAAAAATGAGAGATGGGTCCTGTAACCAGTGATCTTGCGCCGCAATTATTCTGTAAGCAGGCAAATCCCACTGAGATTCCTGAACTGGGTACAAAAAAATCTCCTCCTTTCGAGGAGATGAAGATAGCCAAAAAAGCCCATACCAAAAAGGCTGGGCTTTCTTTCTAACCCTTTCCCTTCTCGGCTCTCCTCATCTCTCCTCAACTCATCCATGCTCAATGATATTTAGTTGTATATATATTACCATCGTACAAGTTTTTAAGTCAATATGCTTACGAAAAAATATAAAAATCACCCCTGAACATATCGTTCAGGGGTGAATCGTCCGGCAGCGACCTACTCTCCCAGGACCCTGCGGTCCAAGTACCATCGGCGCTGGTGGGCTTAACTGCCGTGTTCGGTATGGGTACGGGTGTTGCCCCACCGCCATTGCCACCGGACTATTCTTTTAAGGGATAAGTGACTGCTCCCTCAAAACCGCACAGAGTTCTTTTGAGGTTAAGACCTCGACCTATTAGTACCGGTCCGCTCAAAGCCTTGCGGCTCTTACACTCCCGGCCTATCTACCTGGTCTTCTTCCAGGGGTCTTACCTGGTTTTCCCAGTGGGAAATCTTATCTTGAGGTGGACTTC
>NZ_FUXM01000036.1 GCF_900167165.1 Carboxydocella sporoproducens DSM 16521
GGGAAGCACCTTCCAGGAGCCGGTTAAAGGCCCACCGCATACAGGCACAGAAGAGACGCATCTCCGTAGTCAGCGGGTCTTCTTCGCCCCGGCTCCACTTCGAAGACCGGTGAGCCGGGTAAATCTCCGGAAAAAACTCCCCGCACACAGTTATGCTAAATTTGTTCTTCTCGTGTTTCTTTGGCATTCCTGATCAGCTCCCCGAAACCCTGCCGGACTTTGCTGCTTCTCCAATGGATAATAGTTCCATACCTTTAATGTAGCAAAACAGTTAAATACAATCAATTATAGTCTAGTTTTCTGAAGCTGCTGCATACCACCATCATTTAGCCCATAAAGGCATCCTTCACTTTATCAAAAAAACTCTTTTCCTGGTGAACTCCTGCCGGCTTCTGTCCCATGGTTTCCGCCAGTTCCTCCAGCAGCTGTTTTTGCCGTTCCGTCAATTTGGTCGGCACTTCCACCTGGATTTCGATGCGCTGGTCACCCCGCCCCCGGCCATGGACATCTACGATGCCTTTGCCGCGCAAGCGAATGACTGTGCCATTCTGGGTGCCGGGACTGATCTTGATTTTCTCCTTCCCTTCCAGGGTGGGTACTTCCACTTCATCTCCCAGCGCTGCTTGCGGGAAGGAAATATTCAATTTCATCACCACATCATTGTGCTCACGGCGAAAAATCTTATGGGGTTTAACCCGTACAATCAAATAGAGATCTCCCGGCGGCCCACCTCTGAGGCCGGCTTCCCCTTCCCCCGCCTTGCGCACCCGGGTGCCGCTATCCACCCCGGCAGGGATGTTGACGGTGATTTTGCGCAATTTCCTTACCCTGCCTTTGCCATGACAGTGTTGACAGGGCTGCTCAATAATTTTACCCTGTCCAGCACAGGTTTGGCAAGGGCGGCTCTGGATAAAGCGGCCAAAAGGCGTATTTTGCACAATCTGCTGCTGTCCCGTACCATTACAGGTGGGACAGGTACGCTGCCCGGTGCCCGGCTTCGCCCCGGTACCATGGCAGATTTCACAGGTTTCGGTGCGGGGAATTTCGATGGTTTTGGTGGTGCCAAAAGCCGCCTCCTCAAAAGTCAGCTCAATTTCCGCACTCAGGTCAGAACCCCGCTGCGGGCCCTGGCGCTTACGGCTACCACCGCCAAAAAACATATCGAAAATATCGCCGAAGATTTCCTCGGCCCCAAAACCACCGAAGCCGCCCTGGAAATCACCAAAGCCCCCCTGGCCGCCAAAGCCCTGGGCCCCGGCATGGCCAAACTGGTCATAGGCAGCCCGCTTTTGGGGGTCAGACAGCACCTCGTAGGCTTCATTGATTTCCTTGAATTTTTCCTCGGCGCTTTTATCTCCAGGGTTGAGGTCCGGGTGATACTTTTTGCTCAATTTGCGGTACGCCTTCTTGATTTCCTCTTCGGTGGCGTTACGGCCAACCCCTAACACCTCATAGTAATCCCGTTTGCTCATCAGCTACCACCTCAAACTTTTTGCGGCAATTAGGAAAAGGGGGAGTCTCCTCCCCCGCCAGTTTACACATCTACCACATTGGGATCCTGACCGTCTTTACTGTCATTCTGAGGCGGCTGCTGCTGGGCCTGCTGCTGGTACATGGCCGCCGTCAGGTCATAGAGGGGTGCGGTCAGGGCTTCGGTCTTGGCCTTGATCTCATCAATATTATTGCCAGCCAGGGCAGTTTTCAGTTCTTCTACCGCCTTTTTCACTGCTTCCACCTTGGCCGGATCCGCCTTATCCCCGAAATCCTTGATGGTTTTTTCCGCCTGATAAACCATGGAATCGGCATTATTACGGATTTCTACCTCTTCCTTGCGCTTGCGGTCTTCTTCCGCATGGGCTTCTGCTTCCTTGACCATGCGCTGGATTTCTTCCTCACTCAAACCGGAAGAGGACTGGATGGTAATGCTCTGGGCCCGCCCGGTCGCCTTGTCTTTGGCGGAAACATGCACAATCCCGTTGGCATCAATGTCAAAAGTAACCTCAATTTGCGGTACACCCCGCGGTGCCGGCGGAATGCCATCCAGGATGAACCGGCCCAGGGTCTTGTTGTAAGCTGCCATTTCCCGCTCACCCTGCAGGACATGGATCTCCACCTGGGTCTGGTTATCCGCCGCAGTGGAGAAAATCTGGCTCTTGGAAGTAGGAATAGTGGTGTTGCGCGGAATAATCCGGGTAAACACTCCACCCAGGGTTTCAATCCCCAGGGAGAGGGGCGTAACATCCAGCAAGACTACATCCTTGACTTCCCCGGACAACACTGCCCCCTGGATGGCAGCACCAATTGCTACGCATTCATCGGGGTTAATACCCTTGTGAGGTTCTTTGCCCAGGAAACGGCGAATAGCTTCCTGAACGGCCGGAATCCGGGTAGAACCGCCTACCAGCAAGACCTTGTCGATATCCTTGGGCTCCAGACCCGCATCTTTCAGAGCCTGCCGGGTGGGACCCATAGTGGCTTCCACCAGATCAGCGGTCATCTCTTCAAACCTGGCCCGGGTCAGAGTCATTTCCAGGTGTTTGGGCCCGTTCTGGTCCGCAGTGATAAAGGGCAAGCTGATAGTGGTCACCGTGGTGCTGGACAGTTCTTTTTTAGCTTTTTCTGCTGCTTCTTTCAATCGCTGCATAGCCATTTTGTCCTGGGACAGATCGATGCCGTTTTCTTTTTTGAATTCGGCCACCAGCCAGTCGATGATGCGCTGGTCGAAATCATCACCACCCAGGCGGTTATTACCGGCAGTAGCCTTGACTTCAAAGACCCCATCCCCCAGTTCCAGGATGGAGACATCGAAGGTACCGCCACCCAGGTCATAAACCAGAATGGTCTGGTCTTCTTCCTTATCCAGACCATAGGCCAGGGCCGCAGCGGTAGGCTCATTGATGATCCGCATTACTTCCAGTCCGGCAATGCGCCCGGCATCCTTGGTAGCCTGGCGCTGGCTGTCGGTAAAGTAAGCCGGTACAGTGATTACCGCCTTGGTCACCGGTTCGCCCAGATAGGCTTCCGCATCAGCTTTCAATTTCTGCAGAATCATAGCACTGATTTCCTGGGGAGTATATTGCTTGCCATCGATGTTTACTTTATAATCTGTGCCCATGTGGCGCTTGATGGAAATCACAGTCCGTTCCGGGTTGGTTACCGCCTGGCGCTTGGCTACCTCGCCCACCAGCCGTTCCCCGGTTTTGGAAAAGCCCACAACAGAAGGAGTGGTTCTGCCCCCTTCCGCATTGGGAATAACCGTCACTTCGCCACCTTCCATTACTGCTACACAGGAGTTGGTTGTACCCAGGTCGATGCCGATAATCTTGCTCATAGCTGTCCTTCACCCTCCTAAAGATTATATGTTGCTCAGTTCCTGACGGCCACTGTGACCATGGCCGGGCGAATTACCTTATCCTTGAGATAATATCCTTTTTGATACACATCCACAATGGTGTTTTCCGGCTGTTCTTCAGTTGGGACCTGCATAACAGCCTGATGCAGGTGAGGATCAAATTCCTGGCCCTGACATTCCATCGGAATCAGCCCCGCTCTGGTCAGGACTTCCATCAACTGGCGGTAAATCATTTCCACCCCTTGCCGTAACTGGCCTTCTTCTCCGGTAGCCGCCAGAGCCCGTTCAAAATTGTCAATAACCGGCAAGAGGGCTGTAATCAGGCCTTCTGCCTCATATTTCAACAGTTCTTCCCGTTCCTGCCGGGCCCGCCGTCGGAAGTTTTCCAGATCAGCCAGGGCCCGCAAGCGGGCATTCTTTTCCTCGGCCAGCTGCTGTTCCAGCTGATTTATTCGCTGTTGCAGCTGTTCCAGCTGACCGGGTTCCTGCGTCTGTTCCTGAGCAGCTCCGGCCCCGGCCGGTTCCTGTTCATTGGCTTCCATTTTTTTATCCTCTTCCATCTGGGTCATGTCTCCCTATTCCTCCATTTCTGGCTCCAGCTTGCTGCTTTTCTCCTCTTTTTTCCGGATGATGGTATCAATCCGCAGAATAGCTTCAGCGACTTCCCCGGCAGCGCGCAAAGCATGCAGTTTCACCAGGGCCGGATCAACCACGCCTAGTTCCCACATATCCACTACCTGACCGCTGTCACAATCTATGGCCAGGGCGTTATTGCCTTTTTCCGCCTGAGCAGCTACCACATCCCCCAGTTTCTCCAGAGAATTGAAGCCGGCATTTTCCACGATTTGGGCCAGGGGCCGTTTGAGGGCAGCCACCACGCAATCAATACCATAGGCAGCCATACCCCGGGTGTTTTCCCGCAGTTTTTCCACCTGGCGAGCAGCAGCCAGCTCAAGGGAACCGCCTCCGGCCACTACCCCGCCACAAACAGCAGCCTGAACGGAGGAAGCGGCATCCTTGGCAATCCGCTCCCGTTCACCGACTACTTCTTCAGTGGCGGCTCCCACCAGCACGGTAGCCATAGGTTTACCAGCACCACCGAGAATCCGCACATGTTCCAGGCGCTCATCAGCCAGCACCCATTTGGCCTGGCCCAGATAGCGAACCAGTTCTTCCGGGGAGCGCTTGAGACCGGTGCGTTTAATGGGTCGGGCTCCTGTATGTTCCGCTGCCTTGCGCAGTTCCTTGTTGGAAACCCGCTGTAACACCATCACTCCGGCGTCAGTCAGAGTTTCTTCCGCCCAGGCCTCTACCCCGCGGTCAACGATAACCAGTCCTACACCCAGATCCACGATTTTGCGCACATTATCCTTGAATTCCTGCTGTAATTCCATATAGCGGTTGAAACCGGCCTCAGTAGCCAGGGCCTCATCTTCCAGCTCCTCCGGTTCCAGGGCATCATCAATGATCAGGACTTTTGCATCCCGCAGGTCCCGGGGCATCTCGTCATTCATAGGTTCCTTGTTGATGATCACCCCGGAAAAGACCTGGTTATCGGCCCCTTCCTCGGCCACAATCGTATCTGCCAGCTTAAAGCCCGGTTCCTTCAATTTCTTGATTCCCACCAGGCGGGCTGCATCCACTACCAGGCGGGCAATATCTTCGTTTTCCCGTCCGGCTATGTAGGCAATGCGATAGAGCAGGGGATCCTTGAGGCTGCGTACAGGGCGGGCCTGTTGTTCGATAAACTCCAGGGCTCCCCTGACTCCTATCCGGATGCCCTCGATCACCCTGGTGACCGGCACCCCCCGTACTACCTGGTTAACCCCTTCTGCAACCAGGGCCCCGGCCATCACAGTGGCAGTGGTAGTACCATCACCGATTTCCGCCTGCTGGGCTTTTGCCACATTGATCAGCAATCGGGCGGCCGGATGATTGGCTTCCATCAGCGTTAAAATGGTGACGCCGTCATTGGTGATGACCACGTCACCGAATTTATCCACCAGCATGGTATCCAGACCTTTAGGACCCAGAGTGCCTTCCACAGCAGCGGCAATGGCCCTGATGGCATTGGCATTGGTCATCAGAGCTGCCAGTTTTTCATCCACCTCGGTGGCCTGGACAGCTTGCTGTTTTAAGCTCATTGCCTTACCTCCTTCAGCCGCTCTAGGTGCGGCGGTAAAAATCGGTCAGCATCTGGGAGAGGTTTTCGGTAATATATTCCACCAGGGCCATCACCCGGGCATACTCCATCCGGGTGGGGCCCAGTACCCCGATGGCTCCCACCACCTGACCATCGACCGTATAGGTAGCAGTGACCATGGAACAATCCCGCATCACCTGAATGGGGTTCTCTGCCCCGATTCGCACCAGCAAGCCTTCATCCTCGGGCTGAACCAGGTGGCGCAGCTGTTCCTCCTGTTCCAGCAGGGACAACAGAGTCTTGATTTTCTCGATATTGCGAAATTCCGGCTGGTTAAGAATATTGAGGATCCCGGCCAGATAGACCTTTTCCTCCCCGCTCAGAAGCTCCTCCTGGCTGAGTAAATCCAGTACCAGTTCCGCCACCGCCCGTTGCCGGGCCAGTTCAGAATAAATCTCCTGCAACAGGGTGCGGCGAATATCGGCTATGGTTTTACCATGGAGCTTGGCATTCAATACCTGGCTAATCTGCCATAAATCCTCGGCTGACAAATTTTCCGGAATCTCGATGAGCCGGTTCTGTACCAGACCGGAAAGGCTGACCATGACCAGCAAGGCCTTGCCTGGTTCTACCGGTACCAGTTGCACATGCTTAATCCCCGTCTTGCCCAGCTGTGGTCCCAGCACTATTGTGGTATAATTGGTCATCTGGGACAGCAGCTGGCCAGTCCGCTGAATCACCTGGGCCACTTCCATCCGTCTGGTTTCAAACCCCTGGCGGATGTATTCCCGGTCTTCATCAGCCAGGCGGTATTTCTCCATCAAAAAGTCCACATAATAGCGATAGCCCAGGTCTGAGGGAATCCGCCCCGCTGAAGTATGAGGCTGTTCGATATAGCCCATTTCTTCCAGGTCGGCCATTTCATTGCGTATAGTAGCCGGGCTCACCCCCAGCTCATACTTTTTGGCAATGGTTCGGGAGCCTACCGGTTCAGCGGTAGCAATATAGTCCTGAATAATCGCCAGTAAAATGCGCTTTTTCCGCTCATCCAATTGCATCCCTCATCACCTTCCGCCAGGCCCGTTGTTAGCACTCTCACCAGACGAGTGCTAAAGGCCACTACTTAAAAAATACCACCTGGGGCAGGGAATGTCAAGGTACTAGATAAACTCTGCCATCACTTCATTGGCAATATACCAGGCCTGCCGCGTGAGTTTAAGCCTGTTTCCCGAAACCTGGACCAGACCCCGCTGCTTCAGAGAAGCTATAACTGCTGACCATTCTGCCTCAATTTCCGGGGTCAGCACCACTCCTTCGGCCAGGCGCAGGCCGAGAATAACCTGTTCAGCCAGGATTTCTTTCTCGCTCAGCCTTTCCACCAGCTGCCCGCTCCAGCCCCGAGCCCGAACTTCTGCTTCCCACTCCTCCAGGCTGGCGGGATTGGCCCAGCGTACATTCCCCCAGCAGGAATGGGCTGCCGGCCCCAGTCCCAGATAAGGCTGGCGGCGCCAGTATTTGAGATTATGCCGGCATTCAAATCCTGGCCGGGCGAAGTTACTCAGTTCATAATTCAGGTAACCTGCTGTCTCCAGTTTTTCCCTGGCCCACCAGTACATTTCCGCCCATTCCTCTTCTTCCGGCAGGGTTATCCTGCCCTCCCTTTCCCAGCGGTCAAAGGGGGTATTTTCTTCCACTTTCAGGGCATAAAGGGAGAGATGGGGCACTTCCAGCGCCAGGGCAGCTGCTACTGTTTCCTGCCAGTCCGCCAGGGATTGTCCCGGCAATCCGTACATCAGGTCGAGATTGAGGTTGGTTAAGCCAGCCCGGCGAACTGCCTGCACCGTGTTCTGGACTTCCTGCCAGGTATGGCAGCGGCCTAAAACCCGTAACAGTCGCTCCTGGGCCGCCTGAGCACCCAGACTCACCCGGTTGATGCCTGCTGCTGCCATTAGCGGCCAGATATCTCTATTTGCCCCGGGGTTTGTCTCCATAGTTATTTCAACGGTATTGATGATATGAAAATTCCCGGCAATAGCCTGCAGAATTTTTTTTATGCCCTCTGGACCCAGCAGCCCCGGAGTACCGCCCCCCAGGAAAATGGTATCCACTTCTCGTTCCGGCACCTGCCGGACAGCCGCTTCCGTTTCCTGGCAAACAAGGTCAAGATAGCGCTCCCTTTCTTCCCCGCTGGCCGGCCGGGAATAAAAATCACAATAATGGCATTTTCGCAAACAAAAGGGAACATGAACATAGACCCCCAGCATATTTTTCCCCCTTTCGGGCAAACTGTAGGCGAAGGAGGTTGAGACCATGAAAGTCAAGGTAGATCCTGATTTGTGCATCAGCTGTGGCGCCTGCGTCAGCACCTGCCCCGATGTCTATGACTGGGATGATGAAGGCAAAGCCAAAGCCATTGTGGATGAGGTGCCAGATGACCTGGAGGATGAGGCCAGGGAAGCTCTGGAAAATTGCCCCACTGATGCCATTGCCGAAGTATAAAGAGGCCGGAAACCCGGCCTCTTTTATTTCTGGTCAATACTGAGCACTGCCATAAAGGCTTCCTGGGGAATTTCCACATTTCCCACCTGCTTCATCCGCTTTTTCCCTTCTTTTTGTTTTTCCAGCAGCTTTTTCTTCCGGGTAATATCCCCGCCATAACACTTGGCCAGTACATTTTTGCGCAAAGCCTTGACCGTCTCCCGGGCAATGACTTTATTGCCGATGGCCGCCTGGATAGGGATTTCAAACTGGTGGCGGGGGATGAGATCCCGCAGTTTTTCCACCATCTGCCGCCCGCGCTGGTAGGCTTTGTCCTTGTGGACAATAAAGGAAAGGGCATCCACCACTTCCCCGTGGATGAGTATATCCAGTTTGACCAGTTTGGATGGCTTGTAGCCAATGAATTCATAATCAAAAGAAGCATAACCCTTGGTCCTGGATTTAAGCTGATCAAAGAAATCATAAACGATTTCCGCCAGGGGCAGTTCATAATGCAACATGACCCGGCTTTCACTCAGGTATTCCATGTTGAGGAAATTGCCCCGCTTTTCCTGAGCCAGATCCATAATTGCCCCGACAAAATTGTTGGGCACCATGATGGTGGCTTTGACATAGGGTTCCTCCAGGTGTTCGATCTGAGTAGGCGGCGGCAATTTGGTAGGGTTATCGATATCGATTACTTCCCCGTTGGTCAGATAAACCCGGTAGACCACACTGGGGGCAGTAGTGATCAAAGTCAGGCCGTATTCCCGCTCCAGGCGCTCCTGGATAATCTCCATGTGTAACAGCCCCAGGAACCCACAGCGAAAACCAAAACCCAGCGCCACCGATGTCTCCGGCTCATAGATTAAGGCCGCATCATTGAGATTGA
Organism: Carboxydocella sporoproducens DSM 16521; assembly: GCF_900167165.1. NCBI lineage: Bacteria > Bacillati > Bacillota > Clostridia > Eubacteriales > Clostridiales Family XVI. Incertae Sedis > Carboxydocella > Carboxydocella thermautotrophica. Next base: position 8,866 of record NZ_FUXM01000036.1, read on the forward strand.
GCTTTTCCAGAGCATCCCGCAGATCCTCATAATCCCCGCTATCCACTGGATAGAGGCCACAGAAGACCATGGGCGTGGCCTTGCGGTAACCGGGCAAAGGCTCAGCAGCCGGCCGCTCCGCTTCGGTAATAGTATCCCCAACAGTAGTATCTTTCACATTTTTGATACTGGCCGCCAGATAGCCCACCTCACCCACCGACAGCTGCTCTGTCGGCACCGGGAAAGGCCGGAAAGTCCCCACTTCGGTGACTTCAAACTCCTTGCCCGTGGCCATGAAGCGAATCTTCATACCTTTTTTGATGGTGCCCTGCACTACCCGGAAGTAGACGATTACCCCCTTGTAGGGGTCAAAGTGACTGTCAAAAATCAAGGCCTGCAGGGGAGCCTCAGGATCCCCCTTGGGAGCCGGAATTTTGGCTACAATGGCTTCCAGAATCTCTTCCACCCCGATACCGGCTTTGGCTGAAGCCAGGATGGCTTCAGAAGCATCCAGACCGATTACATCTTCAATCTCCTGCCGCACCCGCTCCGGCTCGGCACTGGGCAGGTCGATTTTATTGATTACCGGGATGATTTCCAGATCATGCTCTAAGGCCATATAGACATTGGCCAGAGTCTGGGCCTCAATCCCCTGGGAGGCATCCACCACCAGCAGCGCTCCTTCACAGGCGGCCAGACTTCGGGATACCTCATAGGTAAAGTCCACATGGCCAGGTGTGTCAATCAGGTTGAGGATGTATTCCCTGCCATCCCTGGCCTTATAATTGAGGCGCACAGCCTGCAGCTTGATGGTAATACCCCGTTCCTTTTCCAGTTCCATCAAGTCCAGCACCTGTTCCGTCATTTCCCGTTCACTTAAGGTGCCGGTATATTCCAACAGCCGGTCGGCCAGAGTGGATTTGCCGTGGTCAATATGAGCGATAATGCAGAAATTGCGAATATGGTCATGGACCATGCTGTTCTGTCCTCCTTCAGGGCATCAGTTACCAAAATATTATAGCATTTTCTGCCCTGAGGAGCAATCCTATTTGGTCAATCCAGTGCGGGCAATATCCACCTGAACCTTGACCTGAAACTTTACCCGGGGAAATTCCTGCCTCCAGTCCATTTTTTCCCATTCCCGCGGGAACTCTGCCCGTATCCGCTGGCCCACACCCAGGACATCAGCAGGCACTTTCTGTACAAACCGCAACATATTCATTATTTCCCTCTGAGCTTCCTGACTTAAAAAACTCTGTATTTTCTTGACAGTTTTTTTATCACTTAAATCTAAATCCCAGGGAACTTCCTCCAGGGACGTCCTGGTTTTTAGATTTATTTCCACTTTCCACCCCTCTCCTTTATGCACCTTGAAGTCCCGATCCTCGGCAAAATAACAGACCGAAAGGAAGTCATCAGGTGTTTCCAGTTCATCCTTGCGCCAGCGCATAGTAAGTTTTATTCTGCTGGTATCGCCGTTAACCAGGGAGAGCCAGGCGCTTTCCCGTGGCGGCAGGACTGTTTTGAATTTGTCCTCTATAAACAACGCAGTGCCAGCCAGGCTAACTTCCTTGGCCCCCCGGCGAAAATAGGGCAAAAAGGTATCCTGGCCTTCATCATACATCATGGTGCGCAGGCGCTGCACTGTAACAGGTATCACCTTTCCTTCCCCCTTACCGTGTTTGACCAGGCTGGCCAGGTAAAGGGAAATGCGGGGCTTATCAGGATATTCCTGCATAAAGAGCTCCTGGGCCTTGCCCTCCACTACTCCCACATAGGCAGTAGAAGGATTGCCAGGATCCCGGAAAAACACATCCATGATACCCCGGATACCATTTCGGGCTTGTTCCTCACCGATCAAAATAAATTGGAGTTTACCACCACTGATCGGATTTGGTAACATCCGGTCCAGATTCATGCGAGCCTGGCGGGGAGTATGGGCCAGAGTGGAGACAACCAGTACCTTCTTTTTCGCATCTTCCTCCAGCACTGGAGCCACGGTGGTCATGAGCAACCGTCCCCGTTCATCCCGGTCAATCCCCACACTCAGGGTGATGGTACTTTCTTCCAGGGGTCTGGCATCCCAGCAACCACTGGTGATTAATAGAATCAAGCCCAGAGCCAGGGTTTTAATTCCTTTCATTCCTCATCCCTCCCCTGGGCAGCAAACTGGCCAGCAACCAGCTTAGTCCTGGCAGGAGGATCCCCAGCCCTAAACCGGCATAACCCAGATAATCTCCCAGTTTACTCAATTTATCAGCATCAGGTAAAAATATGTCGACAACCCCTGCCAGCAGGACCAGAAGCAAAGTTAGATAACGATGATCCTTACGCTTCAGCAAATGCGCTGTTCCTAAACCGGCACCATAAAACATCCCAATCACAGTCAAAAGGACTACCGGCACCCAAAGAGCTAAAATCACATATTCCATCCGCTCAATAAAAGAAAACTGAATCACCTTGAGTAGGCCTAGAGTCGGCCAGCGCCAGCTTTCAATCTCCTCCGGGCTATAAAAAGCAAAAGCAATTACTGTTACTGCCATGTAGAGAATAGTAACCAGGCCATTGGCAGCCAGGGCCCAGAAGAGCAAGCGCCGCCGTGGACTGGTATAGGGATAGGCCAGCCAGTAAAACTCAAACCCCAGCATAGCCAGAGCTGCTTTAAAACTCCCCAGCAGGATGGCTTTCAGGCCTGCCGTACCGATGGGTTTGAGATAATACCAGTGAGCCTCCCGCAGAGGGAAATAAAGAAGGATCACAATCCAGGCACTGATGAGAAACAGCATTTCCGCAAAACGTCCCAGTACAGTCAACCCATTGAATACCAGGTAAAAAACTGGTAACATCAAAAGGATAATCAGGACCCAGCGCGGTGTCAGGGGCAGCATCCAGATTTGCAGGATTTCCAAATATATACGGAAAATTACCGCCCCTGTAGCCCAGAAATAGATAATAAACAATCCAGTCCAGAATTTACCCAGATATTTCCCCCAAACGCTGTCCAGAATATCATAAAGGGCCTGTCCGGGAAAGCGGCGGCAAACCAGATGGATAAACACCAGTCCCAGGGCAGCCATTAAACCCGCAATAAAGGCGGAAATCCAGCCATCCTGGCGGGCAACCTTGTGCAAACCAGCTGGCAAGGAAAGTATACCCACCCCGATCTGGATCCCGGAAATAAGGAAAAACAGCTGTTGTCGGGTAAGTTTGCCTGCTGGTGCCGTTTTACTCATGCTTTTTCTCCCCCTTTCCCGTCTGCTGTCTGGTCCGGTTCAAGGGATGACCGATGGTAGGCCGCTGATTCAGAAACCAGCTAGGCGCGCGAATAGCTGAATCCAGCCAGTCCTTAAGGCGCAAGGGGCTGATACCCAGGGCATAAGGAGTACCTACCGACTCCAGAATAGCCAGATGGGCCAGCAACATGGTCAAACCCACTGCAATCCCCACCAGCCCAAAGGCTGAGGCCAGAAACATAAGGGGGAAACGCAAAAGCCGTACCGAAAAGCCCACATCATAGGTAGGCACCACAAAAGATGCAATGGCTGTCACCGCTACTACAATTACCATAACATTGGAGACCAGGCCAGCCTGCACGGCCGCCTGGCCCACCACCAGACCGCCCACGATACCGATAGTTTGTCCGATAGGGCTGGGCAGGCGAATCCCCGCTTCCCGCAACAGCTCAATGGTTATTTCCATCAGCATTGCCTCAACTATGGGCGGAAAAGGCACCCGGGAACGGCTTTCCGCCAGAGGTATCAATAAGCGCAGAGGTATCATCTCATAATTGAAAGAAATCAAGGCAATATAAATTGCCGGCAGAGTCAGAGCCACTATGAACCCGCCCAGCCTCATCAGGCGCACAAAAGTGGCCATTAGCCAGCGGGAACCGTAATCCTCCGGACTCTGGTAAAACTGGCTGAAAACCGACGGGGCAATCAGCACCTGGGGGCTACCATCCACCACCAAAACCACCCGGCCCTCCAGTAAATTGGCCACTGCTTTGTCCGGTCGCTCGGTGGACTGAATCTGGGGAAAAGGAGAATAGGGATTATCTTCGATCAGTTGTTCCAGTTGGCCACTGCTTTGCAAAGCATCCAGATCCAGCTGTTCGATCCGTTTCTCCAGCTCCTCGATTACCTGGGGATTGGCGATACCATCCAGGTAAAGCAAAGCCACATCAGTCTTGCTATATCTCCCCACCTGATAACGTTTGGCTTTGAGCCGGGTGGTTTTCAGCCGCCGCCGAATTTGGGACAGGTTAGTGACCAGGGTTTCCGTAAAGCCATCATGAGGACCACGAATAACCGGCTCCGAGGAGGGTTCCGTTATGCCCCGTTTTTCCCAGCCCCGGGTATTAATGGCATAAATCAGGTCCAGCCCATCCAGCAACAAGAGGGTATCCCCGCGCAACAGGGACTGTACCCCCTCCTCTATGTTTCCCAGTTCCTTGATTTGCCCTACCGATAACAACAAAGATTCTGTTGCCTGCCAGTCCACGCTCTCCGTCTGCCGCCCCCAGATCAGCAAAGGCCGCAGAATATCGGCATGGACCATGGTGCGATCAACAATGCCTTTCAAGAAAACAATGGCGCCTTCCTGTTCCAGGCTTTTGCCAATGCGAAAATAGCGAATAGTAAAATCAGGGGCCTGTTGAAACCGTCCCTGCAGGTACTGAACCCGTGCTTTCAGCGAATTGCTCTTTTTACCCCCGAACCAGCGCATACTCTCACCTCGTTCAGCCAAACTCTGCCTGCTGAGGTTAGTATTTCTCCGAGGTGAAAAAAAATACAGGCAAGAGCTAAGCCGCTCGTTGCCTGTTCAAACGCCGCACCACCAGCTGGCGCACCTGTTCCGCTTCCTGCATTTTGAAGAGGCGAGCCAGCAACCAGTACAGGGCAGCTCCACTTGTCACAGTGAGCAGTACTTCCAGCAACTGCCCTCCCTTCTGGCTGACCGGGACCACCTGCACCAGCCCCTGGTCCAGGAAATAAACCGCTATCCCCATCACCAGAGCAGCTGTACTGCCCTTGCCCCAGGAACGCACCAGCTGGGACAGTCCGAGAGGCCCGGTCTTGCGCCGCAAAAGATAAAGCAAAGCCAGGAAATTGATAATACCGGTAACCGAATAACCAAAAGCCAGCCCGGGCGCTGCAAAGCGCTCCACCATAGATACATTCAGTAGATAGTTGATTAAGATTGTTACCACTGCCACACTTACAGGAGTAGTGGTATCCTGCAAAGCATAAAAAGCCCGGGTTACCACCAGCACCGCTCCCTGGGCAAAAAGGCCGAGACAATACCAGAACAGGGCCAGGGCTGTCAGCCGGGTATCAGCAGCAGAAAACTTGCCCTGCTGAAACAGCAGGCGCACAATGGGTTCTGCTAATGCCATCAGACCTGCGGCTGCCGGCAGGGTAATGAAAAAAACCGAACGCAGGCCATCCAGCAGAGTGTTTTTGAATTCCGACATTTTGCCCACAGCCGCCAGTGAGGTAAGGGTGGGAAAAACCGCAGCCCCAATCGCAAAGGCAAAAACCCCCAGAGGTACCGCCATCAGGCGGTTGGCTACCCGTAGGGCTGTGATACTGCCTGCATCCAGTCCGGAAGCCAGATTCTGATTGATAATCAGATTGATCTGATTGGCCGCCAGCCCCAGTAAAGCCGGTAACATCAGCCACAGCATTTTTTGCAGGCCAGGGTGCCGGAGCTCCAGTACCGGCCGGTAACGAAAGCCTATTTTTTTCACCCGGGGCAACTGCCAGAGGAAATTGGCCATTACTCCCAGCAAGACCCCCACCGGAAAGGCTGCAATCCCCAGCCAGGGGGCGAGAAACCAACCAGCCAGGATGATGGCCACATTATACCAGAGTGCCCCTACCGCCGGAGCGGTAAAATGCTTGTAGGAATTGAGAATGCCCATCATCAGCCCGTTAAGGGCGGTAAATAGCACCGAAGGCAACATAATGCGGGTCAGATAAATGGTTATTTCCCTGGTCTCAGCAGGAAACTTGTAAGCTACCAGGGGCATCAGAGCGGGGGTAAATATCATGGCCAGCACTGTCCCCAGACTGAGAAGCAGCATAACCAGATTGATAGCTGTAGAGGCAACAGTAAAGGCCTCTTTCTCTTCCCCCCGGGCCAGGTAGGAGGAAAAAACCGGAATAAAGGCAGCGCTCAGGGCGCCACCCACCAGCAAGTTATATAGCAAATCGGGTATGGTAAAAGCCGCCAGATAAGCATCAGTTAAATGGCTGCTGCCAAAGCGGGCAGTAAGCACCTGATCCCTTACCAGTCCCAGGATGCGGCTTAATATCATGGTCACCATTAAAATACCGGCCGCCCGGGCCACTCCACCGCTTTTGCTACTCATGTCCGTCTTCCTTTCGCCAGTATTTCAGCAAAGCCCTGCGGGCCGCCAGTTCCACGGTCAGTCGCTTTTCCACCTTTTTGAAGCTTCGCTCCAGCCCCTGTACCGTTCGTTGCCAGGGGTCAGCAGGCGGCTTCACCCAGTGGACAAATACAGAGTAGGCTGTTGCCACTCCCCAGAAAGTCACCGTCAGTGCCAGTACCAGCACCAGTTTTTGCACAGGGGTCCATCCTTTCAACCAGGCTTTTACTTTTTAGTGTGCCCGGCCAGGCTGGACTTTAGCCATGGAGGTCAGATAAACCCCACCCAGCACCAGGGCTGCTCCCAGCAGCTGTACCCAGGTCAACTTTTCCCCCTGCAGGGCTGACATCAGCATCACTGAAATGGGCACCAGATTGATGAAAATGGCAGCCCGGGATGCCCCGATAGCCTGCACTCCCTGGTACCACCAGACAAACCCCAGCACAGAAGCAAAAATTGCCAAAAAGATAATGGCCAGCCAGGGCTGGGCCTGTCCCAGCCAGCTCCATCCCTGTTGCCCCCCCTGCCAGAGGGCAAAAGGCAAGAGTAATAAGGCCCCGAACGTACAGGCAAAAGCCGTGGCCGCCAGGGGAGTAAAGTTGTTCATGACCTCTTTGCCTTTGATGGAATAAAGGGCCCAGCACAAAGTAGCGCCCACCAGCAGAATATCGCCAAAATTAAAGCGCAAATTGGCCAGCAGCTCCAGATCTCCCCGGCAGATGACCAGAGTAACCCCGGTAAAGGACAGCAGAATCCCCAGCCAGCGCCGTGGACCCAGTCTTTCACCATGCCAGAAGCGATTGATTAAAGCCGTAACTCCGGGATTGGCCGCCACAATCAGGGAACCATTGACAGGAGAAGTATGTTTGAGAGCCTCAAAAAATAGCATATTATAGCCAAACACCCCGGTTAGACCTAAAAAGAAAAGACCAGAGAAATTTTCTTTCTTCCGCCAGTCCGGCCAACCCTCCCGACGCCTCAGTAGCAACAAAAGTAAAATACCAGCTATCAGAAAACGTAAAAAAGCCACGACAAAAGGGGGTGTCGTCTTTACTGCCACTTTTCCAGCAATAAAGGCCCCACCCCAGAAAAAAGCTGTCAATACCAGTAATAAATATTGCACCTGTCCCCATCCCCTATCTCTCTATACTTAACAACGATTATACTCCTGATTTTATTTCTTGACAACATCTGCTACCATTTTAGCCAGCAGGCGGGCAGTGTATTCTGCCTCAGCTGTAGAATTGCTTGTACTCCCAATTTCAATCAAAACAGCCCGGGGATGGAGATGCTGGTTATAGCGGCCTGGTTTAGTCATCACCTTTCGCACCAGGCCTGGATATTGTTGCTCAATCTGCTTTGCCAGCTGCTGGGCAAAAGCCAGGTTTTTTTGCCAGCTGGGGTGATTGCCCCTGCTGTTGGTGCCCACCACCAGCATAATCCGGGCGGCCTCCCGGCCCTGGATTTTTACCACACTGTTCTCCCGGGGCACTTCTGCATCCCGGTGAATATCGATAAGAAGCTGCAAGTCCGGATACTTTTCCAGCATCTGCCGGGCCGTCACAGCCGAATTGGCATAGGGATTATGCAGAAGCCAGTTTTCATCATGAATAGCCTGGCTCTGCACTACGCCAATGCCATAGCGGCTGCTCAGCTCTTCCGCCAGGGCGGAAGCAGCGGCAAAAACCCCGCCTTTTTCCCCGGGTACCTTGTCGGTTTTATCAGTAAGGCGATAGGTTTCGGAAGTATGGGTATTATAAATCCCAACCAGAGGAACCTTCTGTCCCGCTGGCAACCAGAGGCGAAACTGACCTAAACCCGGCACCTGTTCCGGTTTGACCTCTTCATGCGGATCAGCCTGGGGCTGATAGACACTATCCACCACCCTATCGGTCCGGGCCACTGGTTTATCACTGTCATTCCATTCCTCCTCTTCGGCCATCACTCGCAAGAAGGGAATCCCCTGGGCCAGATATACCTGGGGTTTGCCTACCGGCAGCCATTCCGGGCTTGTCCACATCATTTCCGTTCCCAGCAAAGGCAATTCCCGCTGTAACATCTGACGGGCATCCATTTTGGGCGCTATTTGCCCCACCTTATCTACCGCCTCCACCTGGGCCCGGGTGGGAATATTCCACCAGGCCGCCAGCAAAGTAGTCAAACCCAGGGCTAACCAGCCCGCTGTCCTGCCTTTGAACCGCATTTTGTCCACCTCCTGCCTGCAGAATATATCTATGCAGGCCTTCAGGCAAATAGAACAAAAAAACTGCCGGCACTTTTGCCGACAGTCCTTTTATTTTAACTTTTCCTGTTAGCGAATCATGGTCGGTACCACTGCATCGATCAAACCGATGACAAAAGCGGCAATCAATGCTCCCAGAATGGAAGCGCTGATCTGGGCCGGAACGATAAACTGGGCCAGATAGATAACCACCGCTGCGGTAATAAAGCCGACCAGACCCCGGCTACGCGGTGAGACTTTGTCTCCCAGTACCAGCTCAGCCACATAACCCAGAATCGCAATAACCGCTGCTGCTATCAGGGCGCCGACGAAACCGGCAACCTTAAAGCCGGGTACCAGGAAACTGACAACCATAAGTACTATGGCAGAGACTATAAAACGCACAATCGCTCCCAGCATTATTTTCACCCCCTTGTTTTTACGTTCAACGTTAGGATACCCAATTGACCATATCCTATTCTTAATTTATACTCTTGCTTTTTTGGGTTACTCATGTTAAAATTACTTTTGTTGACTGCAACCCCGAAGGAGGTGAAATCTGTGGCCAACATCAAGTCCGCAGCCAAAAGAGCTATCAAAGCCAGAAAGCGTGCTCTGCGCAATGCTGCCATCAAATCCACCGTAAAAACTGCCATCCGGCGTTTCCATGAAGCTCTGGCCACCACTGATGTGGATACCGCCAAAGCTGCTTTAGTTAAGGCTTGCCGCCTGTTGGACAAGGCAGTTACCAAAGGTGTTCTACATAAGAACGCCGCTGCTCGGCGCAAATCCCGTTTAACCAGGAAATTCAATCAAATCGCCGGCTAATTTGTCGACAGATTAGTCATTAAAAAAACAGCAGGCTCACAGTCCTGCTGTTTTTATTTTTTTCCGCACAACCGTAAAATTGTCAGCTCCAGCACCAGCTGCTGGTCCTGGCGACTGGTTTTGAGGGCCAGATCTGCCTCCAGCAGTATGTCCCAGATGGTATAGAAATCCCCCTCAGAAAACCGGCGGCTCTGGCGCAGTAATTTGGGAACAGCAAAAGGGGGGGCATTGATCTGGGCAGCTATTTGCTTATCCCCGTAGCCCCGTGCTGCCAGCAAACTGGCCTGCCAGAGCAAGCGAAACTGGCGGGTAAGCATATACAGGATGCGTGCCGGTGGTTCCCCGTGAAAAAGAAGTTCTTTCAACAGCGGTAAGGCTGCGGTAAAGCGCCCTTCAGCCACCGCATCCATCAGCTGAAAGATGGTTGCTTCTGGACTAGGGGCCACCAGCTCCTGAATCTGGTCCTTGTTCAGCATCTCCCCCTGGGCATACAGGGCCAGTTTTTGCAGCTCCTGGTGGAGCAAAGGCAGGTTACTACCTGCCATCAGGGCCAGCTCCCGGATCGCCTCCTCTTCCAGTCTCAAGCCCAGCTGCCTGGCCTGGTTGCGGATAAACTCCAGCAATTCACTGCCTTTGGGTTGGGTACACTGCACCACCTGGGCTGCTTTTTCCAGGGCCTTCACCGCTTTCCGCCCTTTATCCGGCTTGCCTTCCTGGACCAGCACCAGGGTCGTGGCCGGGTTGGGATCAGACAGGTAGCTCAAAAAGACTTCTTCCCCCTGCCCGCCTTCTCCCGCGAGCAGGGCCTGCCAGTTTTCCACGATTACTACCCGCCGTTCAGCCAGAAAGGGAATGGTGCGGGCGCTGTTTACCAGCTGCTCCCAGGAAGTGTTCTTCCCATCCAGTACCTGTAAATTAAAATCCCGCAGCGCGGGAGCCAGCAACTCCCGAAAAGCCCGTACCAGCTCCCGAATCTGCCAGGTTTCCTCACCATAGATAAAATAAAGGGGACTGACTACCCCTCTTTTGATGCTCTGTAAAACTCCGTCTGCTGCCAGCATTAAGGTTCCTCCTGCCTGAAAAAGCTAATCTGCGGATCCTCTCCCTCCGGCCAACTAAGGCTTACCGCTCCCTGGCGGTCAGTGCGCAATACGGCTATCCCCTGCCTTTGCAGCCTGAGCAGGGTTTCCTGATGGGGGTGACCATAGCGATTAGGGCCTACAGGAATCACCGCCAGCCGGGGTTGCCAGCGCTGCAGCCAGTAGCCACTAGCCCCATCCCGGCTGCCATGATGGGGCATAGTTACTGCCAGCAGGTCCTGGGGCCGGTAGGCACTGGCCAGCTGGTCCAGCCCCTGACGATCGGCATCTCCGGTAAACAAGAGGGAGTAATTATCCTTTTTCAATTCTATCACAAGGGAGCGCTGATTCCAATCCTCTCCTGCTGTTCTGGCCATTAATACCCTGAGGCGCATACCAGGGGCCAGCTGTCTGTCTTCCCCCTGCTGCCAGGTGAGTAGTCGGGTTCCCTCCCTCTGCCAGCTCTGCCCCAGGGCAGCCAGCGCCGGTTCCTGCCAGGCTCCCGGCCCCGCTGCCAGCCAGTCGATGCTCACCTTCCCCATAAGCTCCTCCAGACCCCCATAATGGTCAGCATGAGGGTGGGTAATGATGACTCCCCGCAGATGATCAATTCCCGCCTGGGCCAGATAGGCCCCTACTACCCGCTTGCCGGCTGGGCCGGCATCCAGCAAATAGGTTTCCCCGGTCCGGGTAGTGATTACCGCAGCAAACCCTTCCCCTACAGCCAGCCAGGTAACCTGCAAAGCCGGTTGGGACCAGCGCCAGTAAAGGCTAAAACAGCCTATTACCAGCCCTACCGCCAGTCCGTAGCGCCAGCGACCAGGCAATAGCCGCCAGGCCCAACCCCGCAGCCAGAGGCCACTGCTGCCCGCCCAGCCGCCCCGTAAAAACCAGGCCAGCACCAGCAAAAACAGGACGGTAGCAGCCGCCGACCAGCCCCGAAAAGCCAACCGGGCCCCTGGCAACTGCTGGATCAGGTCAGCAGCTGCAAGCAACAGCAGGGCCGGCAACGCTGCTGCCGGATAAAGGGCCTGTCCCCAGAGGGGCCAGAACCAGCCCAGACTCCCGGCCAGAAACCCCAGCCAGAGAGCCAGAGTAGCCACCGGGGTTAGCAGCAGATTGGCCAGCAGGGACCAGGGATTAAAGTAGTGGAAGTGGTAAATCAGTGCTGGTAAAGTGAAGGCCTGTACCAGCAGGGGCAAAGACAGCCAGGCCCAGCGCCCCCTCAACTGCCGCCCAGGCACCAGCAAGGCCCAGGTGGCAAGAAAGGTCAGCTGGTAACCAGCTTCCGTAATCAGCAAGGGCTGGGTAAAGGAAGTCAGAAACAGGGCCAGGGCTAATCCGGCTTCATCATCTTTGCCCTGCCCTAGCTCCCGGCCCAGCATGGCCAGAGCCAGCATAATCAGCGCCCTGAGTACAGGTGGCTCAAAACCGGAAAGAGCGCCATAAAAAAGGGCCAGGGTCAGAGCTGCCCCCAGCCGCCACCAGGGCGAGCCCCCCAGCCGGCGGCTCCAGAGCCAGACCGGCACCGCCAGCAGGGAGACATGGAAGCCGGAAACAGAAAGGAGATGGGCCAGCCCCGCCCGGTTCAGTCCATCTCTGGTCTCTGACTCCAGGTACTGCTCCTGACCCCAGACCATGGCTGCCAGCAAGGTGCCACTGCGGCCCGGCGCATTGTTTAGTGCCTGCTGGCTGATTTGTCCCCTCAGCCCTGCCAGAGCCAGGCGCCAACTGCTGCCTGGCCCCAGGTCACTCACCCTGTCCGCCTTGATTTGCCAGCTGATCTTCCGGTGCCAGAGATAGCGCCGGTAATCGAACTGGCCGGGATTGAGGGCCAGGGGCGGCTGTTCCGCCTTACCACTAACCCGGGCCCGGCGCCCTGCCCCGATCTCCGTCCCGGTATAGACCAGCACTTTGCCAGCATCAGTACGCAGGATGCCTTTCCAGCCATAAGCTGTCGGACTGGTTTCCAGCCATTCCCCTTCCACAGTCACCTTTTGCCCCTCCTGCCAGGGCAAGCGAGGAAAGGAATATTGCCAGAGAGCCAGCACCAGCCCCGCCAGCACTATCCCTGCCCCGATGGGCAGTAGAATCTTCCGGGGCCGCCAGCTAAAAAGGGCCAGCAGGGCCAACAGGCAAGCAAACCAGAACAGCCATCCCCCCTGTTCCCAGCTGAGCAGCACCAGAGCGTAGCTGAGGGCAGTTCCAACCAGGGGATTCATATCCTGACCCGGGGCCGGAGTTCCACCATCTTTTTCGGCCCGATGCCCGGCACAGCCAGTAACTGCTCTTTATCAGTAAAAAGACCATGCTGATTGCGATATTCCACTATTCGCCGGGCCAGGGCCGGACCGATACCAGGCAGATTCTCCAGTTCCTCAGCGGTAGCCTGATTAATGTTCACCACCTGCTGCGTTTGCTGGTTATTTTTAATTTTTGTTCTGGTCTGTACCTTTTTCGGCGCCTCCTTTTTTACCTCCGTCAGGGATTGCTCTTGCTTTTCTTCCTCCACCCGGGGCTGAGCTGCGGGCACCAGGCTGGCATCAACCGGCAGTTTAACCTGGTTCAAGAGCTTGTCCGCCTTTAGCACCATGGCTGCCGGCTCTTTTTCCACCAGCCGCCCGGTTTGCCAGCCCAGTAAAAAGCAGGCCAAACCGGCACAGAGACCAATGATGACTTTCCTGACCAATTTTCTCACCTCTCTCCCATTGTAAAAAAGAAAAGCCCCCGGGAACAAGGGGGCTTTTTTGGGAGATTTTGTCGTTTATTTGTACCAGAGGACGCGATCCGGTTTGCGGGGTGGTACCGGTGGTTGCTGATCCGGCCAGCCCAGAGTTACGGCAGCCACCAGTTCCTTATCCTTGATACCCAGCAAGGCGTTGATTTCCTCCTGCACGAACAGAGGCCCATTGAGCCAGCAGGAACCCAGCCCTTCGGCATGAGCCAGCAGCAACAGGTTCTGAATCAGGGCTGAAGCGCTCTGGACCGCGCCCATGCGATCATGTTCGGCAGCATGGCGCTCATTAAGATTCATGTCAGGCGAAATCTTTATCTGTTCCCTGGGTACATAGACCAGCACGATGGCCTGGGCATTGCCGCCAGTGCGAAAGAACTGCATAGTCAGATTGACCATTTTGGGGGGGAAGAGCTGTTCCAGCCGTTCCCGTAAATATTCTCCCCCTTCGCCAAACAGGCGAATCAGCTCCTGTTTTTTCTCGCCGGTTACCACTACCACCAGCCAGTCCTGTTTGTTCATCCCCGAGGGGGCCCAGAGGGCCCCGGCAATGATCCGCTCCAGCGTCTCCTGAGGAATAGGGTCGGGCTTGTAAAGCCGGATACTGCGCCGGCTGCGCATCAGTTCATAAATCTGTTCTTTCTCCATTGCTTACCTCCTGTGTTCTTATTACGCTTTTATTAAAACTTTTTCCCCTAGTTTGCGCCCAAGACTTCTGGCCTTTTCCAGTAAATCTTTGTCTTCCTTAGCTTGAAAGAACATTTCAGGTCGAATTCTGTTGCTTCCGTAGAAAAGGGGAACATTACTGTATAAACAGTCTTCCCCGTAGCCGCAGAAAAGACAGGGAGCATTACCAGATATTTGAATATCTCCAACCAAATCCATTTGATACCATTTAAAAAAGGAATTAATATATTCTTTGACTTTGGCAGCATCTCGAAAGCCTCCAGCTACGGTGACTCCATATTTTCCATGAGTTAACATTCTTCTATGCTTAAGTGGATACCATCGCTCAAGAAAAGTTTTGGTTAAAGCATTCAAACTGAAAAATGTAGGAAACCCCCCAATAACAATACCTTGCGCTTCTATAATTTTTTCCAGAAATTTATTCATTTCGTCATCTTGCACACACCTGTTTGTGGAAACACATTTAAAACATCCCAGACATGGCCTTATGTTATGATGAGAGATTTTTATGAATTCAGTTTTATGTCCTGTTGCCTGGAGAATTTCACGTATAACAAAGTCAAGATTACTGTTAGGTATGCTTTTTGCGATGTACCCTTTTTCAGAATGAAAATTGCTAAAAATATTATAAATAATTTTTTTTAAACATTATCATTCAGTTCTTTAGCAAGGATAATGGTATCTCTCTTTTTTTAAATCCTAAAAAAGGGCGCACTAATCCCACTAGCCCTAAAATGACTTCTTAATCATCCGGCCTGTAACTTTTTGCCCATATTAGAGATGCTTTTCTTCTCCTTTTTAAGCTACCAGGCTCCGCATCTTCTCTGCCTGATTTTCCCGAATTCGCCCTATCGCCATTGCTAGCATAACACATAG